>JBDUBG010000275.1:0-3587 GCA_040004215.1 Pseudolysinimonas sp.
AGCTGGCGGAGGGCGACGCGAACAAGCTCTGGATCATCCCGAGCGAGTTCACCGAGGCGCTCAAGGGTGTCAGCGCGGGCTTCTTCCCGTCGCGGGATCCCAGTGTGGCGGCCGCATTCGGAGCGGCTTCAGCGACCGTGGCGAAGGCCGCGGCGGCAGCGGCGGCCGCAACGGAAGCGCCAACAGCGACACCGAAGCCGAGCGATTCCTAAGCGAAGGGCAGAAACCGGGCAGGGCTACTTCTCGCCCGATCCCCCGCGCGTGCTGGCGCACCGCGGTCTGGCCGTCGACGCGCCAGAGAACACTCTGCTGGCGTTCGCGAGGGCGCTCGCCGCGGGAGTGACCCACCTCGAGACTGACGTGCACGCCTCTGCCGACGGCGTGGCAATCATCAGCCACGACCCAGATCTGTTCCGACTTACCGGGCGTCAGGTCAGGATCGATCAGCTCACCGCCACCGAACTCGGCCGCATCGATTTGGGCGAGGCGCAGAACTTCGCGACCCTTGCCGCGGCCCTGGAGGCCTTTCCGGATGCTCGGTTCAACATCGACGTCAAGGCCGCGGCCGCGGTGGTCCCCACCATCGAAGCGGTGCGCGCGGCAGGAGCCGAACAGCGGGTACTGATCGGATCATTTAGTAACGCGCGCCGCCGCGCCGTCGTACGGCGACTTCCGGGCGTCGCCACCTCGGTGTCGTCCCGTGGTGCGCTGATCGCGACCTGGGCCGGGGCACTCGGCCTCACCTCGATCACCCGCTGGGCTCTCCGCGGCGTGCAGGCGGTGCAATTGCCGGAGCGCATCCTCGGGGTAAAGACCACTTCGCGCCGGGTCATCGCCGCGTATCACTCGGCGAATGTCGAGGTGCACCTCTGGACGATCAACAACCCGGCCACCATGAACCGACTCCTGGATGCCGGTGTGGACGGCATCGTCACCGACCGCGCCGACGTTGCGATCGAGGTGCTGGCGCGGCGGTGACGCTTCGCGTGCTGCACATTCGAGCCATCCAACTTCCAATCCGTGCCGAATCACCTGTGAAAGCTCTGAAAAGGGCTGCGACCGGGCATTCTTCCGGCCACGGTGTCGTTATACCTGTTGTTCTGACCGAAGGGGTGGTCGAGCAGGGAATCGCGGATTCTCGATCAGTTCAACCCCCTCACAGGACACGCACATATCCAGCGCCCCACCGGGCGCGAGCGCACGAGGGAGGCCACACAATGGCAGATCGTAGTTTGCGCGGCATGCGACTCGGATCACAGAGCCTACAGAGCGAAGTGGGCGTCGAGTTCTCGCCGCGAAAGAAGAGTGTTTACCGCACGGAAGACGGAACCTCATTCGAGGTGACGTTCGCCGCTGAGGCAGATGTCCCTGAAACGTGGGAGTCGCCGCGGTCCGGTCTTGAAGGCCGCCTGGTTGGGGAAGACGGAGGTCTCGTGCAGTCCGTCGTGGTGGAGACCAAGCCGGTGCGCACCCACTGGGACATGCTGCTTGAGCGCCGCACCCGGCCTGAGCTCGAAGAACTACTGCAGGAGCGGCTCGAGTTGCTGCGAGCCCGTCGCGGTCAGACCAAGTCGACGAAGACTGCCGCGGCGAAAACTGCGTAGTTCACGTCGTTGAACGGCGGCGGCTTCGGCCGCGGCGCAGGGTCCCTGCTGCGAGCAGCGCGCCGACGCCGATCCCGCACACCAACCACTCGAACTGACGCCCGCCGACCACTGCGGGCGTCGTTCCGGTTGCCAGTGGCACGTTGGCGACGATCACGCCGGGCTGATAGGTCGGCAGCTGGTGCGAGACAGTTCCCGAGGGATCGATCACCGCGCTGGTGCCGACTGTCGAGATGTTGACAACGCTGCGGCCCAGTTCTTCGGCGCGGATGCGAGCGATGGCCAGTTGCTGAACGCTTTCGTCAGTGCGCCCGAAGTCGGCATTGTTGGTCTGAGCGAACACGACGTCCGCCCCCTGACGCACCATGTCGGTCATCAGCTGGTCGTCGACGATATCGAAGCAGATCGCGATGCCAGCCATGACGTTCGTGACGCCGCTGCTTCGAGCCGTGCCGAGGTCCATGACCTCGTCGGTGGTGCCCGGCGTGTACTCGCGCTGGATCAGGTCGATCAGGCTCGGCGCGAACTGCCGCCAGAACGCACGGTCTGGCACGTATTCGCCGAACGGTACAGGGTGCTTCTTGTCGTAGTAGTCGACGACTCCCTTTCCGCTTTCCCAGAGCAACGAGGTGTTGTAGTAACGCGTCGTTGACGATCCGTCAGCGTTGGTGGTCGTGCGGGTCGTGATTGTGCCGCCGACGAGTGGCGCATCCGCGCGTTGAGCTACCTGGTCCCAGAGTTCTGCTGCGTTCGAGTCTTCGAGCGGGTCGACGTCTGATGCGCCCTCTGGCCAGAGAACGACATCCACCCTCTTGTCGTAGATCGGCACTGTCGCCGCGATCTGGCCCAGCAGGTTATCGCCGAAGTGGGCGGGCGGGTCGAAGTAGCCTGCCTTGGTGTCACCCTGCACCGCGCCGATGCGGAGTGTGCCGTGAACGTTCGTGGGCCACGCAGGAACGACCACGAGCACGACAAGTGCGGCGACCACCAGAGTGGCGCGCGCAAGGGGGTGCAGTCCGCGTCCGGCGGTCGAGAAACCGGGTGTCGAGGCGCCGGATGCCGCGGCTCCCGAGCTGACCCCAGTCCGCGTCATCTCGTTCCCGCCGTCGACCCACGGGCGGTACCAGGCGGCGCTGCGCCCGTGGACGCTGCGCACCCCCTCCTGCGCTGCCGCCACCGCGAGGGCGACGATGAAGGCCATCAGAAAGCTGACGCCCGAGACGCCGAACCAGGCGAACAGTGGCGAGAGCGGGCTGGCCGACTGCGAGAACGCGAGGCGGCCCCAGGAGAATCCGCCGTACGGCCAGACACTTGCCACGGCTTCGCGCAAGGTCCAGAGCCCAGCGACGACAAAGGGGACAAACAGGAGGCGACTCCACGGTGTCGGGAACGCGCGCGGCACCCAGCGGTAGCCGAGCGCGATGAGCATTCCCCCGAGGCCGCACCAGAGCGCCATCAGACTGGACAGTGCCGACCACGGGACAGGCCCCAGAAAAACGGCCGCCCACGCGATGTCGACGAAGTAGAAGGTGGCTCCGAACACGAAACCGACGAGGAAGGCAGACCCGAGGCGCCGCCCTTGGAGGGTAACGAGCTGCAGCCCGATCGCGATGAAGGCCAGCGGCCACCAGCCGCGATCGGGGAACGCCCCGTCGAGAATGGGTCCGGCTGCCGCGGCGACCACGATAGCGACCCACAACGGGAGGGTCGGGCGTGGCGGAGTCACCTTGAGAGCCTAAGAGATGGCGACTGAGAGCCGGTGTCGAATCGACCCGAATGGGCATACCAAATCAAGGAACAGACCGGACCGGATGCGCGAAATGGCGGCAAGAGCCGCGATCGACCATCTCATATCCTTGATTTCGCATCTCGAGGGGCGGATCGGGGGCGGCACCGGCATGTCACGCGACTGAACTGTAGGCGACGATGCCAGCGAGGCGACGGCGGCCGGATCGAGCCCTGCCGCCCACTGACTGACAGCGT
>JBDUBG010000405.1:0-3586 GCA_040004215.1 Pseudolysinimonas sp.
AGGTGTGGTTGAGCACGCGGATGCCGCACACGGCGGGCGACGCGGCGTAGAGGTCGAGCACTGCTTCGGCTTCTGCGGTGCGATCCAGCGGAGCCCAGGCGACCACGCCGCGAACGACGGGAACACTCGCCGCCACCGACATCATGTAGAACGAGTCTTCGTAGCTGTCAGCCGCTTGCACGAGAACGGTCGAGGTGATTCCGGCCGCCGCCACATCGGCAGCGACATCTTCTGGCCCGAAATCGGCGTTCAGCGGCGGGACCGCCTCAAGCCAGTCATAGTTTCGCTCTGACGGCTTCCAGAGGTGCTGGTGCGTATCGATCATCTGGTCGGGCTGGTACAACTCGGTCATGCGGCACTCCCTTGTCTGCGGTTGACGAGATAGATATGAACAAACGCCAGCACGATCTCGCCGCGCTGGTTGATGACTTCGACCTGCTCGTCAGCGAAGCCGTACTGGTCGGGCTGCTTCGGGTGTTCGCGCAGCGCCACGATTTCGCTGCGCGAATGAATCGTGTCGCCAATGTGCACCGGCCGAATGAACCGCACCTTGTCGTAGCCGTAGCTCATCGCCTGCTCGTTGATCTCGCCGGCGAGCAGGCCGACCGACATCGAGAGAATCAGAGTGCCGTGCGCCATCCGCTGGCCGCCGGGAAGCGTCTTGGCGAACTCCGCATCCATGTGGTGCGGGAAGAAGTCGCCGGTCTGACCCGCGTGCAGCACGATGTCGGCCTCGGTGACGGTGCGTCCGTGGCTCCGTCGTGTCGACCCGAGTTCGTATTCCTCGAAGTAGGTCATGCGATTGCCTCGCCGAGGTACTGCTCGGGCAGTCGCTCGATGGCATCCAGCACGGTGTTGTCGAGTCGACCTGCCACGATCGCGTCACGCACCAGGTGCGAGAGCGCGAACTGCAGTTCTGGCCAGCCGAGGACCCGCGGGCGCACCCAGGCACGTTCGAGGGTGCGCAGCGTGTTTCTGAAGAACCCGAGCGTCGCCTCGTTGTCGGCATCGCTCCGCCATGCCCTCAGGTTGCCGGGTTGTCCGCCGCCCTGCGTGTACGGCCCCACTTGCGCCTCGGCTCCCGCCAGTGTGGCGGCCACCGCGATCGCCAGCTCGGGATGCCGCGTGCTCGCCGACACCGCGATACCTGCCCCGCCGAGGGTCGATCCCGACGACTGACCATCGAACGACGACAGGTCGTCGTAGGCGAGCAGGTGCTGCCGAAACCCGGGTTTCGAATAGTTGGTGTAGCCAAAGAGGGCAACACCGACCTGGTAGTCGTCGCCGTGCTCCGTCGCTCCCACCAGCGCCTCAGCCACCTCGATCGGGTTCGCGTCAGCACACCATGCCGGCACGACGCTCGCCAGTTGCATCATGAACTCGAGCACCTCCGTCGCCACGTCGCGATCGACGAACCGGTCAGGTTCAGCCAGTGGCGCTCCCCGCTGTGCCATCAGAGTGGCGAAGGTGCTGAACGCGTCGACCGGCTTGTACGGCCAGAGCACCACGCCGGTGCGCGCCAACTCGAGGGCGTCACTCCAGAACACCGGAGATCCATCTGAGCGATCGGGGCGGAAGGCATTCACCTGAGCCGCTGCGTCGATACCCAGCCCCCACTGCGCATCGCGGTAGCGGTACGACTCGTGCGACCGACCGACGCTTTCGCGCTCGAGCGCCTCTAGCTGCGGGATGCTGTCGAGGGGCAGCAGAGCACCCGCGTTCACCCCATCCGGAACATGCGGGTGGTCGATGACCATCAGATCAAAGTTATGGGCGAACTCCGCGATGTGCTGATCCCCGAATGCGAGCAGGGATCGTGCCTCCCACTGCACCTCGACTCCGTGTTGCTGCAGGATGAGCGCATCGCAGGCTCGGAGCCCGTCAACGCCGCGCGGGTGGTCCCAGGTCATGCCGCGGAGCACGACTGGCGCCGACTTCTCTTTCATGGACACACCGTATGATAAATCGATTTACCAGTCAAGGCCCTGCGTCCGCTTCAGAGGATGCGGTGCCGGTCCCACACCGATCGCAGGGTTGCACCCGCCAGCAGGTCGGTCAGAACGAGTGACTCCCCAGCTGCTCGCTGGCGCGCCGCGGCCAGCACCTCCGCTTCATGCGCCCGCGGAATCACCACGGCACCATCATCATCGGCCAGGATGAGATCACCACTCGCGATCATGATCCCGCCCACACGCACCGGTTCTCGCGCATCGGCGAGTGCCATGCGACGCCGATAGTCGATCGGGCGGTGCGAACGAGCGAACGCCGGGAAGCCGAGCCCCGCGATCTTCGGAGTGTCGCGCAGGTTGCCGTCGGTCAGCACTCCCACAGCACCCGCCCCGATCGCCGCCGCGCTGAAGAGCTCGCCCCAGAAGGCGGAGGCGTTGCTCTCATCCGTCGCGATCACCACCAGTTCGCCAGCCTGTAGCCCGCTGATGAAGTCGATTGCGGCGCCGTATGGGTCATCCGGTTGATCAGATTCGCTCGGAACGAAGTGCGCCGTCGCCGCACGGCCGAAGGCACGCGACCCCTGCACCACCGGGGCAAGCCTGCTCTCGAGAACCTGCGAACGCAGGCCGCACTCGTCGAGGGCATCGCTCACCATCGCCGAGGTGAGGCGCTCGTCGCCTGCCACCCGTTCAAAAACGCCCATCAGTTGGTGTGGAAAATCTCGGGGAGGTCTTTCCACCACTCACCCTCGGCACGGTCATCAACGGGACGCTGTAGCGGCTTACAGACCGCCCACCATTCCTGCGTCGCCGGATCGGCTGCCATCGCCGCCATGTCGGCGTCGAAGTCAGAGCCGTCGTACTCCATGTAGGCGAACAGCAGTTCGCCGTAACGGTAGATCGAGTAGTTCACGATGTGGCTGGCAGCGATTCGTTCGAGCACGGCCGGCCACACAGCTGCGTGCAACTCCTCATACCTCTCGACGCTCTCGGGCGGAATGCCAATCACCGACGCCATGCGCTTCATGCGATCTCCTTATTTCGTGGGGTGAGGTGTGGCCGCCGGCAGCATCTCTGCGAGCCATCCCATTGCTTCGCGAACGTCGCATGCTTCATGGGCGAAGCGGCCGGCATCCATCGACTCGTCGGCGGGTATGTGGGTCACCACGACCTCAACTACCTCGCCCCCTCGCTCGATTAGTTGCGTTGCGAGTGGGTGGGAATGTGCCGTCCGCTGGTGAAGGATGACTTCGTCGGCGGGTGACCAGGTGATGCGAACCGGCACGCGGGCCAGCCCGTCAAGGTGGGCAAATGGGGAGCGAGATCGATACTCATCGGGAAGTTCGTCGGGGATGCCTCCCACCTCTGCCGCAATTTGTTCTGCCACCCCGGGTTCACCCGAGGCGCCGGACTCGTGTGGGAGGTCACGCCACCACTGAGCGAGGTCGACGATCGAGTTCGTCGCCCACACCGCGCCGACGCCTTCTGGATGCTGGCCAGCGAACACCAGAGCCTCCAGCCCGCCCATCGAGAGACCCCCCACGCCGATCGTGGTCAGCTCGAAGTCGTCTCGCAGCGACTCACTGAGGTGCCAGACCGCGTCGAGATGCGGCTTCCACGCCAGCGACACGCCATCG
>JBDUBG010000129.1:0-3570 GCA_040004215.1 Pseudolysinimonas sp.
GCGCCAGGATGCCACGGCATCCCGGTCGCGTTCCGCTGTGGTGTAACGGCAGCACGTCGGCCTTTGGTGCCGTACGGTCCGGGTTCGAATCCTGGCGGCGGAGCTCTTTAGCTATCGAGTCGATAGATGTGCTCGATGACCTGCCGTTCGAGACCGGCGGCGTACGAGGTCTCGGAGCCGATCTGAACGAATCCCCCGCGGGCAAGCACCGCGGCCGAGCCGAGGTTGTGCTCGGCACAACGGCCGTGAAGCGGCCTGGTCGACTCGACGCTCAGGAACAATGCGAGGGCCCGGGACGCGATCGCTTGCCCCCACCGGGTCGGGTCGATCCAGTAGGTGACCTCGCGGTCGCCATCCATCGCGTAGCTCCCGACCATGCCGACGAATATGCCGTCGTCGTCGATCGCGCGAAACAGCACCGAGGGATCGTTTCGGATGCGCGCATAGTGAGCGTCGAAGGCGGCACGATCCGAGGGATCGGCGCGGGTGAACGACGCCAGTTCGATGGCCGCGCGATTCTTCTCCCACTCGAAGAGTGGCTCCAAGTCGGCGTCGTCGAGAGCTCGGAGGGTCAAGGTCACGCGCTCAGGTTACGACCACCGTCAGACAGCGGGCACGGAAGCCGACATAGGCTGATGACATGACCGAGTCGAACGCATCTTCCACGCCAACGCAACGCATCACCATGTTCGGTGCCGAGTGGTGTCGTGACTGCCGACGCTCGAAAGCGCTGCTCGACACCCTCGCGGTGGACTACGACTATGTCGACATCGAGAACGTGGACGACGGCGCCGAACGGGCGCAGGCCATCAGCGGTCGCACCAACATTCCGGTGATTGTCTTCCCCGACGGCAGCCATCTGGTCGAGCCGAGTGACGATGACTTGCGCGCACAGCTCGTCGAGGTTGGCGCTGTCAGTTGACGTCGGATCGTCTCCTCGCCCCCTGAGGTGGGGAACAATGGCTCTCATGACCGACCCCCGCCTCGCCGTCATCGTCCTCGCCGCTGGGCAGGGCACGCGCATGAAGAGCTCGCGGGCGAAGGTGCTGCACCCGCTCGCCGGAGTCCCGCTGATCGGGCACGTGCTGGCGACCGCGCGCGAGCTGTCGGCTGAGCACGTGATCGTGGTGGTTCGCCACGAGCGTGACGCTGTGGCTGCTGCCATTCTCGAGCTCATGCCCGACGCGACCCTCGTCGACCAAGACGAGGTGCCCGGCACGGGCCGCGCCGTCGAGCTTGGGCTCGGAGCGCTGCCCGGTGGGTTCGACGGTGAGGTCGTCGTCGTCAGCGGCGATGTGCCGCTGCTCGATGCCGCTACGCTCTCGAGCCTGATCGAGGCACACCGGCGCGCCACCGCATCCGCCACCGTACTCAGCGCGATGGTCGGCGACGCCACCGGCTATGGCCGCATCGTGCGCGACGCCAGCGGCGCGATGGTCAGCATTGTCGAGCAGAAGGATGCCACGCCCGACGAGCTGACGATCCTCGAGATCAACTCCGGCAGCTATGTGTTCGCGGCGTCTGCCCTGCGCAGCGAGCTGCCCCGAGTCGGAACGGGCAACGCCCAAGGCGAGAAGTACCTCACCGACGTGATCGGCCTGCTGCACGCGGCAGGTCAGGTGATCGACGCGGTACCGGCGCCCGAGTCGTGGATGGTCGAGGGCGTCAACGATCGCGTCCAACTGGCCGCGACGGCGGCCCGGCTCAACGCGATGATCGTGCGCGGCTGGCAGCTGGCCGGGGTGACGGTGCACGATCCGGCGACCACCTGGATCGACATCCGCTCGAGCCTGTCAGAAGACGTCGAGCTGTTGCCCGGCACCCACATCGCCGGCGCGACGAGCGTCGCCCGCGGCGCGCGCATCGGGCCGCAGACCACGCTCGTCGACTGCGAGGTCGGCGAAGATGCGACCATCACCCGCAGTGACGCGACGCTCGCGGTGATCGGCGCGAGGGCATCCGTCGGTCCGTTCGCCTATCTGCGACCGGGCACCGAGCTCGGCGAGAGCGGCAAGATCGGCACCTTCGTCGAGACCAAGAACGCCAAGATCGGCGTGGGCAGCAAGGTGCCGCACCTGAGCTACATGGGCGATGTGACGATCGGCGAGGGCAGCAACATCGGCGCGGGCGGCATCACCGCGAACTACGACGACATCTCGAAGCTCGCGACGGTGATCGGCTCGCACGTGCACACCGGCGTGCACAACGCGTTCATCGCCCCGGTCACCATCGGCGACGGCGCCAAGGTGGGCGCAGGGGCCGTTGTGCGCAAAGACGTTCCGCCCGGCGCACTCGCGATCAGCGTCGCCCCGCAGCGCAACGTTGAGGGCTGGACCGAGAAGAACCGCGCGGGAACCGCATCGGCTGATGCCGCGTCACAGGCATCCACCGAGGGCACAGATTGACGCGCGAACCGCGCCCGGCGACTCAGTAGACTGGACCCCCAGAGCCCCGACGGTGGAAGGCGGATCGTGTCGACGATCAAAATCGGCAGCCAGAAAAAACTGGTCATCGTCTCGGGGCGGGCGTATACAGAACTCGCCGAACAGGTAGCAGCAGAACTCGATACCGAGCTCGTCCACACCGACGCCCGCACCTTCGCGAACGGTGAGATCTACGCCCGGTTCGACGAGAGCGTGCGCGGCACCGACATGTTCGTCATCCAGTCGCACACCAACCCGATCAACGAGTGGCTCATGGAGCAACTGATCATGGTGGATGCTGCCAAGCGCGCCAGCGCCAAGCGCATCACGGTCGTCGCTCCGTTCTATCCCTATGCGCGCCAAGACAAGAAGGGCCGCGGCCGCGAGCCGATTTCGGCCCGACTGGTTGCCGACCTGTTCAAGGCGGCGGGCGCTGACCGCATCATGAGCGTCGATCTGCACGCCGCGCAGATTCAGGGATTCTTCGACGGCCCGGTCGATCACCTCTTCGCCATGCCGGTGCTGCTCGAGCACGTGCAGTCGAAGCTCGATCCGGCGACCCTGACAGTCGTCTCGCCAGACCTCGGGCGCGTGCGGGTTGCCGACGTGTGGAGCGACAAGCTGGGCGCGCCGCTCGCGATCATCCACAAGCGACGCGACCCGCTCATCCCGAATCAGGTGAGCGTGCACGAAATCGTCGGTGAGGTCGAGGGTCGCGTCTGCCTCATCGTCGACGACCTGATTGACACCGGTCGCACCATCGTCAAGGCCGCTCAGGCGCTGAAGGATCGCGGCGCGATTGGCGTCGTCGTCGCGGCGACGCACCCGGTGTTCTCAGACCCGGCGGTCGAAATCTTGCAGAGCGACTTCATTGACTCGGTGGTCGTCACCGACACCTTGCCGGTCCCGCCCGAGAAGCGCTGGGATCGGCTCACAGTGCTCTCGATTGCGCCGCTGCTGGCACGGGCGATTCACGAGGTGTTCGACGACGGCTCGGTCACCTCGATGTTCGACGGCGCGGCCTGAGCGACTAGTCCGCGGCCGCCGCGACGAACTCGAGCGACTCCGCTGCCAACCGGCTCCAATCGGAGTCCGGGGTCGCGACCGCCCACTCCCGCATCACGCGACCGGACCCGCTGCGGAACTC
>JBDUBG010000320.1:0-3568 GCA_040004215.1 Pseudolysinimonas sp.
TCGTTGCGCGGAAAGCGCAGCTGCTTGTAGTCCCAGAAGGTGAAGCCCTCTGGCAGCAGCGGCCGCACCACATCGCTCAGGCCGATCGCCTCGATGGCCGCGAATGCCTCGCGCTCAGGCCGCGAGATGTGGGTCGAGACGCCCGGCACGAAGGTCGGATCACCGACATCGGAATCCAGCGGCGCGATGTTGAAGTCGCCGGTCAGGGCGATCGGGTCATCGGGATGCTCGGCCATCCAGTCGCGGGTGGCAGCTGTCAGCGCGGTCAGCCAATCGAGCTTGTAGTCGAAGTGTGGGTCTCCCAGCGCCCGACCGTTGGGAACGTACAGGCTCCACACCCGCACCCCGTTGACGGTTGCCGCAATCGCCCGGGCTTCGAGAGGAAGATCGGGGCCCTCTTCGCCCTTGAGAAAGCCGGGCATGCCGTCGAAGCCGATCTGCACGTCATCCATCGGGAACCGACTCGCGATGGCGACGCCGTTCCACTGGTTCAGCCCGTGCAACTGCACCTCGTAGCCGGCCTCGCCGAATGCCTCCATCGGAAACTGCGCCTCGGTGCACTTGATCTCTTGCATCGCGAGCACGTCGATGTCTTCGCGGCCCAGCCAGTCGACCACCCGACCGACCCGGCTGCGGATGGAGTTGACGTTCCAGGTGGCGATGCGCATGGCATCCAAACTACTGCGACCCTCTGGCACAGCGGGGCTGGCACGGCGGCTGTGGTCAGCGTGTGCGAACGGTCGGTCCTCCCCCGAATGGGAGCCTGTCGAGCGCGCCGCGACGTCCGTAGCCTGGTCACGCGTTGACCCCCGACACTGGAATACCGGACCGCATCCCCCGGCTGTCTCGTCGAGCAATCGTGCTCGGCGCTGTTGGCGTGCTCGCCGCCGGAACGGTTGTCGCGGCGATCGGCTTCTTCGGAGTCCCCGCGCCCGCCACGACGTTTGCTCAGCAGGTAGTGGTCAACACCCAGAGTGGCCAACTGACGACGTACCCGCTGCACGACGAGAAGCCGATGCGCGCCATCGGCAAGGGCGTCGCGGCCCCTTAGTCTGTTCTCTGTGACGGACGCCCGCAGTCGGCTCATCGACTACATCACGAACGAAGCTGTATTCCACGGTGACTTCACGCTCACCAGCGGCAAGAAAGCCACGTACTACATCGACTTGCGCAAGGTGAGTCTCGATCACCGCGTTGCGCCGCTCATCGGTGAGGTCATGACTGAGCTCATCGATGCCATTCCCGATGTGGATGCGGTGGGCGGCCTCACGATGGGGGCCGATCCCATCGCGGCAGCGGTGCTGCACCACGGCGCCGCCCTCGGACGCACCTATGACGCCTTCGTGGTGCGTAAAGAGCCGAAGGATCACGGCCGCGGCAAGCAGGTCGAGGGGCCGGATCTGGCGGGCAAGCGTGTCGTCGTACTTGAAGACACCTCCACGACCGGTGGCTCGCCCCTCAAGGCGGCAGAAGCTCTCGAAAAGGTCGGAGCCGTCGTCGTCGCTGTTGCCGTCGTGGTCGACCGTGGCACCGGAGCGCAACAGGTCATCGAGGCCGCCGGATACCCGTACTTCTCGGCGATCGGACTGGCGGACCTGGGGCTGGAACCGCAGTGAGCGATGGGGGGCTGCGCGACGGAGACGGCGCCCCGAATGGGCCACCGGCCGAACCATTGCCTGCCCCACCCCAGCCAGAGTTGGTCACTCAGCTCATGCCGCGAGTCGACCAGGAGCCGGTCGCGTCGCCGACCGAGGTGCTCGCGCCTGTGCCCGGGCTACTCGCCGAGCCGGAACCCGGTTCGGCACTCGACACGCTGTTCGGCGAGACGCAGTTTCGCGAGTACGAGCCCGGTGTGGTTGACCCGAACGCGCGTCCTTTCACCGCGCGCGCCGCCTCGCCCAGGGCGGGAGTGCCTCATGAACCGGCAACACGGGCGCGGGTGTCACGATCGCAGAAGGTGCTGATCTCGGTCACCGTCGCGCTCGTCGCCCTGCTCGCACTGGTCGCCCTGTTCTTCGTCGGCACGCGACTGCCAGCACTGCTCGGCCCGGCGCCGGCGGTCGTCATCTCCACCCCTTCTGCGACCCCGTCGCCCACGTCAACGACGAAGCCGGTCGGGCCGATCGCGAACGGCGTTCACCCGTGGACGGCGCTGCTCGGTGGCGAATGCGTCGACCCCTTCACGAACCCGTGGGCCGAGAAGTTCACGGTGGTCGACTGTGCGAAACCGCATCCGGCTCAGATGGTGTTTCGAGGCACCTTCGTCACTTCCGCCGCCGATCCGAGCTACCCGGGCGTCGAGAAGCTGCAGGCGCAGATCTCGCTGCTCTGCGCAGCGCCCGGCGTGATCAACCTGGCGGCTGCGGGCGCGTACAGCGATGCTCAGCTCCAGGCCAGCTACGCGGTCACGGCAGAGCAGTGGGCAGACGGTGAGCACGACTACTTCTGCTTTGTGAACCGCGCCTCTGGCCAGCCATTGACCGCCAGCGTTGCGGTGCCGCCGCCAGCTCCGGCCGCTCCCTCACCGTAGTACCGGGCTATTGCTAGCCGCCTTCGGCGAACTCGGTCTCGGCGGGTGCGGCATCCAGCAGCTCGAAAACTCCCTGCAGGATCTCGTCGGGACGGAAGGGGTAGCGCTCAATCTCTGCCTGATCGCTGATCCCTGTCAGCACCAGCACGGTGTGCAAACCCGCCTCGATTCCGGCGACGATGTCGGTGTCCATCCGGTCGCCGACCATCGCGGTGTTCTCGCTGTGGGCGCCAATCTTGTTCATCGCCGAGCGGAACATCATCGGATTCGGCTTGCCCACGACGTAGGGATCTTTGCCGGTGGCCTTGGTAATGAGAGCTGAGATCGCGCCGGTTGCCGGCAGCACGCCGTCGAGACTCGGGCCGGTGGCATCCGGATTCGTGGCGATGAAGCGGGCACCATCATTGATCAGACGGATGGCCTTGGTGATCGCCTCGAAGGAGTAGTTGCGGGTCTCACCCACCACGACGTAGTCGGGGTCGTTCTCGGTCAGGATGAAGCCCACCTCGTGCAGGGCATTGGTCATCCCGGATTCGCCGATCACGAACGCGCTTCCTCCCGGAATCTGAGAGGCACAGAAGTCAGCAGTGGCCAGCGCACTCGTCCAGATCGCGTGCTCTGGCACGTCGAGCCCGGAGGAGCGCAACCGGGCCGCGAGGTCGCGCGGGGTGAAGATCGAGTTGTTCGTGAGTACCAGGAACGGGGTGCCGGCGTCGGTCCACTGGCGGATGAGTTCCTGGGCACCCGGAAGTGCGGTGCTCTCGTGCACGAGCACGCCGTCCATGTCGGTCAGCCAGCACTCGATGTCGCCGCGGGTGCGACGAGAGCCGTGATCGTTCATACCGAAAGCGTAGCGACGGCGGCGTGAGGCAGCCGCGCCCGCATGATGGCCACGGCATCCGGGCTCTCGTCGACGAGCAGGTACCGCCGCCCGAGTGCGTGCGCGACCGCCCCCGTGGTGCCTGAGCCCGCAAAGAAGTCGAGCACGCGGTCACCGGGTGCGCTCGAGGCCTGCACGATTCTGCGCAGCACGCCCTC
>JBDUBG010000344.1:0-3566 GCA_040004215.1 Pseudolysinimonas sp.
AAGTCAAGTCTGCGTCGGCGTTTCGTCCACAGGTCGGCCGGGATTGCCCCAACGTTCAAGCGCAACTCTAAACATGTTTCTACACACAGAGCAAAGTCATAATAAACGCAGGTCAGACACAGTATCCGAATCAAAACTCGTTAGTTATCCACACAACGATCCACAGCTTTTTCACATTCCGTCCGGCGTTTCGCCTTTGTTACCAACAGGGTTGTCCACAGGGTCGGTTGGCGGCACGTCGCGGCGATCCCTAACCTGGCGCAGCGTCCTCGGGATCCTTGCCGCAAGGTTGGCTCGCGATGCCGGGGTGTCGGCGGCCGCTGCCATTCTCGACGCGTAGCCTGAGCCGCAGGAGGTCTCCCCGTGTCCATCGCCCATCTAGGTCTCGCTGGCGACCAGGGCTGGCAGGGCGAGCGCACTCCGCCGCACGACCTCCTCGCAGAGCAAAGCGCCATCGGCGGCATGCTGCTCAGCAAAGACGCCGTGGCGGATGTCGTCGAGACGGTCCGCGGCATCGACTTCTACATCCCGAAGCACGAGGTTGTCTTCGAGGCTGTGCTCAACCTGTATTCCCACGGTGAGCCCACCGACGTCATCGCGGTGACGGACGAGCTGACCAAGACGGGGCAGCTGCAGCGGGCCGGCGGCGCCGAGTACCTGCACACCCTGACCGGGCTGGTCCCGACCGCGGCGAACGCCGGGTACTACGCGTCGATCGTGGCTGAGAAGGCTGTCCTTCGACGGCTCGTCGAAGCGGGCACCCGCATCGTGCAGATGGGCTATGCGAGCGAGGGCGAAGTCGTTGACCTGGTCAACAACGCGCAGGCCGAAATTTATGGCGTGACGGGCGGAGTCGACGCCGAAGACTACGTCCCGCTAGTCGAAGCAATTGACACGGCAGTTGACGAGATCGAGCGTGCCCGCGGCCGCGACGGCGAAATGATCGGAGTTCCGACGGGCTTCGCAGATCTCGACGAGCTCACCAATGGTCTGCACGGGGGCCAGCTGATCATCGTCGCGGCTCGACCGGGCCTCGGCAAGTCGACTCTCGCTCTCGATTTTGCGCGCTCGGCGACCATCAAGCACCACATGCCCACGATCTTCTTCTCACTCGAGATGGGGCGCAGCGAGATCGCGATGCGCCTGCTTGCCGCCGAGTCAACGATCGGTATGACGACGTTGCGCAAGGGAAACATGGAGCAGCGCGACTGGGACAAGCTCGCCCACATCCGCGGGCAGATCGCTGATGCCCCGCTCTACATCGACGACAGCCCCAACATGACACTGGTCGAGATCCGCGCCAAGTGCCGCAGGTTGAGCCAGAAGGTCGGGCTCAAGATGGTCGTCATCGACTACCTGCAACTCATGACCTCGGGCAAGAAGGTCGAATCCCGCCAGCAAGAAGTCAGCGAGTTCTCTCGCGCACTGAAGTTGCTGGCCAAAGAGCTCAACGTGCCGGTCATCGCGCTTTCGCAGCTCAACCGTGGCCCAGAGCAGCGATCCGACAAGAAGCCTGCGCTCTCGGACCTCCGCGAGTCGGGCTCTCTCGAGCAAGACGCAGACATCGTCGTGCTGCTGCATCGTGAAGACGCGTACGAGCGCGACGCGCCACCCACCGGTGAGGCCGACCTCATCGTGGCGAAACACCGCAACGGCCGCCAAGACACCATCAAGGTCGCCTTCAGCGGGATGTACTCACGATTCAGCGACATGCCACGCATTTAGCCCGCAGGCGTCAGTCGTAGACTCTGCTCGGGCATTCGTTCGGGAAAGTGAGTCACTCGTGTCAGTTGGTTTCGGCACGTCCGCGGGCACCGCGGTCGCGACGGGCTCCGCTCGCCTTGCCGCCTGGGTGGTCCCCGCGTTGCGAGCGATTGTTGCCCTCATTGTGGGATTTGCGATCACCTTCACGCCGGCTCACTCGTCGTCCTTCGGGCTCGTCGCCTTCGGACTGTTTGCCGTTGTTGCGGGCGCCATCGTGGGAGCCGGGGCGCTCGGGGACCGCACAGAACGTCGCGCACGCGGCCTGTTTGTGATTCAGGGGATCCTGACAGTGATCGCCGGAATCGCGGCTCTGGCCCTCCCCGAGGGCGGTGTGCACTACTTCGTCTGGGTCGTGAGCGCGTGGGCGATCGTGACCGGCGCGCTCGAACTGGTCAGCGGCATCCGGGCCCGCGGTCGCATGTCGGCAGCACGTGACTGGATGATCCTCGGCGCGCTCACGCTGATTTTGGCCGTCGCCTTCTTGGTCGTGCCGCCGGACTACAGCCAGCCCCTGGGCGGCATCGAGCAGATCAAAGGCGAGTTGACCGCATCGGTTGTTTTGGTCGGGATGTTCGGCGCGTGGGCAATCGTTGCTGGCGTGTTGCTCGGCATCGCGGCGGTGTCGGCGCGTACACCCCAGAACTCCCGCCCGGTCGCGGCGACGGTCGCCTCATGACCCGCGACAAGCAGGCAGACGGCCCCGGTCGCCGCGAGCGCCTCCGTCCCTTTGAACTCGTTGCGGTGGCGGCGGGGCTCGGTATCTTCGCCGGCTTGGTGGTCTTTATGGGCACGCGAGAGTGGAACGTTGCGGGGATTTTCTCCGGGGTGATCTTCATCGTGGCGCTGGTGGCTCTCGCGATGTTCGCCTTGGCGTTCACGCCGCCCGGCGACAGGCCGACGGCTCCGGATGACGACGAGCCGGCCGGTCACTAGTCGGTCACTAATCGGGTGTGCCCCTAGAGCAGTCCCACCAACTCGGCCGCCAGACCGATGTAGCTGGCCGGCGTGAGCTCGAGCAGCCGCGACTTGGCGGCGTCGCCGATGTCGAGCTTCTGAATGAAGTTCCGCAGCTCGGGGGCGCCGGTGCTGTGACCGCGGGTCAGCTGCTTGAGCAGCGCGTATGGGTCGGCGATCGAGCTGCGCCCGGCCGCGACCTCGGCGCGGATCACGGTCTGGATCGCCTCGCCGAGCACTTCCCAGTTCGCGTCGAGATCGACAGCCAGCGCGTCGTGGGCGATCGCGATTTCGCCGAGGCCACGAGCCAGATTGTCTAGTGCGAGCAGGGAGTGTCCGAGGGCGACCCCGATGTTGCGCTGGGTGGTCGAGTCGGTGAGGTCCCGCTGCAGACGGCTGGTGACCAGGGTGGCGGCGAGCGAATCGAGCAGGGCGGACGACAACTCGAGGTTCGCCTCGGCGTTCTCGAACCGGATCGGGTTGATCTTGTGCGGCATGGTCGACGAACCGGTCGCTCCGGGCTGGGGAATCTGTGTGATGTATCCCATCGAGATATATGCCCAGAGGTCGGTGCAGAGATTGTGCAGGATGCGGTTCAGGTGGCTGATGGCCGAGAACAGCTCTGCCTGCCAGTCGTGCGGCTCGATCTGCGTGGTGAGGGGATTCCAGCTGAGCCCGAGCGAGGTGACAAAGGCGCGAGAGATGGCCGGCCAGTCGGCATCCGGATCCGCGACAACATGCGCGGCGAAGGTGCCGGTTGCTCCGCTGAACTTGCCGAGCACCTCGACGGCTTCGACCCGGGCAAGCACGCGCTCCAGTCGCGACACGAAGACCGCGAATTCTTTGCC
>JBDUBG010000482.1:0-3565 GCA_040004215.1 Pseudolysinimonas sp.
TCGGCAGAGATGCCCTGGTTGACCAACCCCTTCGGGTAGCGGGCGCGGATGCCAGCGCCCCGAGGTGACGCGCCATTTGCCGAGGAGCCGAGCGGTACCCGACTCATCGATTCGACTCCGGCAGCGATCACGATGTCGTATGCACCGGCGATGACGCCCTGGGCGCCGAAGTGCGCGGCCTGCTGGCTCGAGCCGCACTGCCGGTCGATCGACACACCGGGCACCCGCTCGTCGAAGCCGGCCGCCAGCAAGGAGTTGCGCGCGATGTTGCCGCTTTGCTCGCCGATCTGACTGACGCAGCCCACGAGCACATCGTCGATCTGCCGCGAGTCCAGGCCATTGCGCTCCAGCAGGGCGCGCAATACCTCGGCCAGCAGGTCGGTCGGGTGCACCTCAGAGAGCGCGCCGCCTGGCTTGCCCTTGCCGGATGCCGTTCGCACCACATCCACGATCACCGCGTTGGTCATGAGGCTCCTTGCGTCACGGCATGCTCTTGGTTCTCGACCATATACTCTCGACTCACAGCGCGGCCGGGCTCGCGCCGTCGATGGAAATGTGAGGTGGACCAGATGCCGACACCCTCGTTCGCTGTCGAGCAATCCAGCCCGACCCGTAGCGCGCGGCAAGCCGAGGTGTTCCAACGGCTGATCGCCCTGACCCTCGATCGCGGCTTCGCCAGCTACACCCTGGAGCAGGCGGCGATCGTGCTGCGCTGCTCGAAGTCGACCATCTATGCGCTGGCCGGTTCGCGCGAGCAGCTCATTCGTGCGGTGGTCGTCGCCTTCTTCCGCGAGGCCGCCGAGCACGTAGAAGAGCGTGTCGCGCTCGAGTCAGACCCGGTGCGGCGCATCCAGGTCTACCTGCTGGCCGTCGCCGACGAACTGCGGCCGGCGTCCGCCCAGTTCATGGATGACGTGGCCGGCTTCGCGCCGGCCCGCGAGATCTATGAGCGCAACACCACGATCGCGGCCGAGCGGGTGCGCGAGCTCATCGTGGACGGCATCGCCAGCGACGCGTTCCGCGACGTTCACACCGCGTTCATCGCCGAAGTGGTCAGTTCGGTCATGGTGCGCATTCAGCAGCGCGAAGTGTCGAAGAACACCGGGCTCAGCGACGCAGAGGCCTACGCCGACCTGGCGAGCCTCGTCGTGAATGGGATCATCAAGCCGGGCTGGCGCCAGCGCGCAGCTCAGCTTTTGGGAACCCGCACAATCAAGGCGTCACCCTGACCGCCACCGCCGCAGAGTGCCGCAGCGCCGATGCCGCCGCCTCGGCGCTTCAACTCGAGCGCTAGGTGCAGCACGAGGCGTGCGCCCGACATGCCGATCGGATGCCCAACCGCGATCGCGCCGCCGCTCACGTTGATGCGGTCCAGCGGCACCCCGAGCTGAGCCGCTGAGGCGAGACCGACCGCGGCGAACGCCTCGTTGATTTCGATCAGATCCAGGTCGGCAGGCGTGATTCCCTCGCGGGCGCAGGCCGCCTCGATGGCGTTGGCAGGTTGAGACTGCAGTGACGAGTCCGGGCCGGCGACCATGCCATGGGCGCCGATCTCGGCGAGCCAGCTGAGACCCAGCTGCTCGGCGTGGGCGCGATCCATCACGACCATCGCGCACGCGCCATCCGAAATCGGGGAGGCATTGCCGGCCGTCACGGTGCCATCCGGGCGGAAGGCACCCGGCAGCTTGGCCAGCGTCTCGACGGTGGTGTCGGCGCGGATTCCCTCATCGCGCGAGACCACCACCGGTTCGCCGCGACGCTGCGGCACCGAGACCGGGACGACCTCGTCGGCGAACTCGTCGGCGTCCCAGGCCGCGGCTGCTCGCCGGTGCGACGTCGCCGCGAACTCGTCCTGCGCGGCGCGGGTGAGCGGCTGGGCGTCGTTCACCCGCTCAGTGAGAAGCCCCATCGCCTCGCTGGTGAATGAGTCTTCGAGCCCGTCGATGGCCATGTGATCGACCATCGTGATGGGTCCGAACTTGGTGCCGGTGCGCGATCCCTTGAGCAGGTGAGGTGCCTGGCTCATCGACTCTTGGCCGCCCGCCACGATGGTGGTGGCGTCGCCGCTGCGGATGAACTGGTCGGCCATGATGACCGCCTGGATGCCCGAGAGGCACACCTTGCTCACCGTCGTCGATGACACGCTCATCGGGATGCCGCCCGCCACCGCTGCCAGGCGCGCGGGGAGCTGCCCCGCCCCAGCGGTCAGCACCTGGCCCATGATCACGTAGTCGACGTCGGAGCCGGCAACCCCCGCCTTCTCGAGCGCGCCAGCGATGGCGACACCGCCCAGCTCGGCCCCGCTCATGGTCGACAGGCCGCCGAGCAGTTTGCCGATCGGGGTGCGGGCGCCGGCGACGATGACCGCGCTCCGTCCTGTCGACGTCACTGCGGGGCCATTCGGATCGCGCCATCCATTCGGACGGTCTCGGCGTTGAGATAGTCGTGCTCGGCCAGCATCACCACGAGCTGTGCGTACTCGTCGGCTCGACCCAGCCGGTGCGGGAACGGCACGCTCGCGGCGAGCGAAGCGTTGACCTCCGCGCCGAGCGAGGCGAGCATCGGGGTGTCGATGATCCCTGGTGCGATCGTGTTGACCCTGATGCCGTTGCGCGCCAGGTCGCGAGCGGCCGTCAGGGTCATGGAGACCACGCCGCCCTTCGATGCGGAGTAAGCGATCTGCCCGATTTACCCGTCGAACGCCGCCACCGACGCCGTATTGACGATCAGTCCGCGCTGGTCGAACTCGTCGACCGGGTCGGTCTTCGAAATGACTTCGGCGGCCAGACGCATCACGTTGAAGGTGCCGACCAGGTTGACAGCGATCGTCTTCTGGAAGGTCGCGAGATCGTGCGCGCCCTTCGACGACAGGATGCGGCGGGCCGGGGCGATGCCGGCGCAGTTGACGACAAGGCGCAGCGGCGGGTCACCGGCACCGATCGTGGCGAGCGCGGCCAACACATCCTCTTCGCTGGTGACGTCACCAGCGAGCAAGCGAACACCGGTGGGCGGCGGTGAAACCGGCTTCTCGACGGCCGCCGGGAGGTCGAATCCGACGACCTGCGCGCCTTTCGACGCCAGCATGGCCGCCGTAGCGGCGCCGAGTCCTGAGGCCGCGCCTGTCACGAACGCGGTGATTCCTGTGATCTGCATCTGTTGCTTCCTCCACGTCGAGTGCTCGAGTCCACCGTACGACTCATCTCACCCCTACACTTATCAAGTGTACGCGCGTACCATTCTCCGTACAGTAGGAATTGGAGTCCCATGCCCGTCGATCGCCTGCTTCCCACCGAAGAAGCGCACGATCTCCTCGACCTCGTGCGCGAATTCGCCGACCGCGAGTTAGCGCCGATCGTCGACGAGTCGGAGCGCCACGAGGTCTACCCCGACGGGCTGTTCGCGAAGTTGGGTGAGCTCGGTCTGCTCGGGCTGCCGTACTCAGAGGAATACGACGGCGGCGGGCAGCCATACGAGGTCTATCTGCAGGTGCTCGAAGAGCTCGCCTCGCGATGGGCTGGGGTCGCGGTTGCTGGTGCCTGAGACGTCGCGGTCGGAGGCACGTGCG
>JBDUBG010000276.1:0-3543 GCA_040004215.1 Pseudolysinimonas sp.
CGACGCCGTCAGCGTCGCCCACACTGAGTGCGACCCCGACGCCCTCACCGACTACGCCTGCCCGAACTGACGTCGAGCAGGGCACCTTCGACAGCGCCCTGCCCAACTTTCTCTCCGACACCCTCAACTCGCAGAACACCGCCGTGCTCTCGCAGAGCGGCACCTTCAGCAACCCGGTTTTCGTGACCGCGGCCAACAGCGACCTTCAAGACAACCTGAGCCCCGACGACGCGGTCACTGCGATGGCGTTCATGTTCACGCCTTCCGACCCGAACCCGTGGGATCTCGCCCTGTCTGACAGCGTGCTGGCCGGCTACCGCGCAGGGCCGTTCGGCCAGTACTTCCCGGTCGGCGCGATCGTGGCGCGCTCTCACGATGGCCACGTCTTCTCGTTCATCGGCCACGACTCGACGATCACCACGATGTTCATGGCTGCTTCTGACGATCTGCTGCGCTGAGTTAGCGCTGGGCGCTCGTGCGGCCAGAATCAGGTGCTGGGCGCGAGGAGGTTGATCCGGTCGCCCGCGTTGATGGTGAGATCCGGACGAGGGTCGCGGAGTCGACGACCGCGCAAGACGGATACCGGCAGGCAGCCAGCTGGCCAATGAATCGCCTCGAGCCTGCTGCCGACGACAGATGAGTCGCCACCGATGGTGACCTCCAGGATCTGGTACCCGGTCAGTGGGGTGGAGGGATGCAACGGTGAGTCGACTGCCGACGGATTCCCCTCAGCCGGGCGCGAAGGCGGAGCCCCGATCTGGCGCGTCACCGTCTGCAGCGCTGACTCGTTGGTGATCCAGCCTTCGACATGCCGTCCGTCGTCCGACAGAACGGGCAGGCCGTCACGCCCGTAGACCTCGAGTTGGCGCAGCACGTCGGCGAGCGGCTCGGTGGCGAACACCGCCTGCGGCTCTCGGATGGACGAGACCGTGCCCGGCAACGTTGGCAGCTCCGTCGACGCGCGTGAGTCAACGGCCGCCGTGCCGTGGTGCTCGGCGCCCAGATCGAGAGGAGTGGCAAACGCCCGCATGGCTCCCGCAGCTTTGAGGTCGGTGAAGGCCCGCCAGGGCGCAGCCCGATCGATGTCCTGGCCACGCCGGAGGAGCTTCTCGGTGTAGATCGTGCTGTAGCTCACTCCGCGCGACACAGCCGTCGCGATGCCGACCGCCAACATGACCGGGAGCGTGAGGGTGAAATCGCCGGTCAGCTCGATCACACTCGCGAGGGAGGTGAGGGGTGCCCGGGCCGCAGAGGTAAAAACCGCGCCCATGGCGACCACCGCATACAACGCTGGATTGCCAGCACCGGGCCCGAACAACTGATCAGCCGCAACCCCAAAGGCCATGCCGGCAGTCGCGCCGATGAACAGTGACGGGCCGAAGACACCGCCCGATCCCCCGACTCCGAGAGTGAGGCTGGCAGCCACAATCTTGCCAACGGTCAGGATCAGCAGGAACCACAGTGTGTAACTCCCGGCGACAACCTTGAAGATGACGGGATACCCGACCCCGTACAGCTGCGGGACTGCCAGGAGCACGAGCCCGAGCAGCACGCCGCCCACGGCCGGACGGGCCCACTCGGGTCGCCCTTTCCAGATCCGATCGCACAGATCTTCCACCCGGTACAGCACCGTCTTAAACAGCAGGCCGATCAGCGCGGCGATGACGGCGAGGACAGCGACCAGCAGATAGTTGCGAGGGTCGTGCAGGACGATCCCCGCCGGGAACCCGGACAGGAAATGCTCGTTGCCGAGGAAGGGAATCGCGACGGCGTCGGCAACCATCGCTGACAGCATCACCGCAAACATCGCATCGACTGAGAACTCGCGAAGGATGATTTCGACGCCGAAAAAGACTCCGGTGATGGGGGCGTTGAAGGTCGCCGCGATGCCGCCCCCAGCTCCACAGGCGACCAGGATGCGCATCCGGTTCTCGGGCATCCGGATCCATTGGCCCAGCGACGAAGCGAGCGCCGAACCGATCTGCACGATGGGACCCTCTCGTCCCACCGAACCCCCCGACGCGATGGTCAGCGCCGAGGCCAGCGCCTTCACGACAGCGACCTGCGGGCGGATCCGTCCGCCGTTTTCGGCGACAGCCACCATCACCTCTGGCACACCGTGACCGCGGGCCTCGCGAGCGAAGCGGTACACCAAAGGCCCATAGAGGATGCCTCCGATCGCCGGGATGACCACGAAGAACCCGAGCCCGAGCCACGGAAGGTGCGAACTGCCGACATAGCCGTTCTGGCCGAACTCGCTGTGGCCGGTGGCGAGCCAGGTGAAGAACGAGATCAGGTAGCGGAAGATCACCGCACCGAGTCCCGAGCCGACACCCACCAGCAGCGCGATACCGAACAGACCGAAGCGGGAGCCGCGGAGGCCTCCGGCGACCCGGTCGGTGAAACCGAGAATGCGCGCCGAGCGCAGCAGAACGGGGTAGGCCATCGAGCTCTTCCTGAGTCGGAGAACGGGCGTCGAGCCCGCGAACGCCGCAGCAGCGGCGACGGCCGAGTAGCCGCCTTCACATGCAATTCTACGACATTTGCAGTTATACAACAGTCTGGTCGGGTATCCCTGCTCGCGGCGTTTGCTCAGAGGCCTAGGGTCAGCAGATCCTCGACGCTCGGTTCACCTGCGGCCGCGTTGAACAACTCAAGGGCACGCATGATCGACTGCTGCTCATCCTGAGACAGTCGGCTCAGAATCCGGCGGTACTCGCGGCGACGGCGGTCAGACACCGTAACAACGAGCTCCCGTCCCTTGTCGGTGAGGTCGATGATGACCTCACGACGGCTGTCGGGGTTCGGAAGGCGATCCACCCAGCCACCGCTGACCATTCGATCGAGCGATCGGCTGAAAGTCGAAGGATTCACGCCGAGCCGTTCGGCGAGCACTCCTGTGCGCAGAGGTCCGCTCGACGACAGCAGCACTAGCACGCGGAACTGGGGCAGCGTCACGTCGTCAAGGGCCCCCGCGACCGAGCGAGCAATCACCCCCAGCATCGCGCGCGAGGCGACCAGAGTTGCATCGGTGACATCCGACGATGCCGCTTGCTTCGAACTCACGTTCACCCCTCTGCGCCCGACGCGATTCGTGCGGTCTCACAACTATTGCAGTTGTGCTGCACCCGCCGCCGTGTACTGCGCGCCGCCGCTGACTGTGCTCATGAAGAAAGCCCCGGTCTCTCATTTGAGTGAGATAACCGGGGCTTTCATCTGTGTTTTGTTGCGGGGACAGGATTTGAACCTGCGACCTCTGGGTTATGAGCCCAGCGAGCTACCGAACTGCTCCACCCCGCGCTACAAGAACTACTTTAGCACAGCCAGGAAAGCAGCAAGAACCACGACAGCACCCACCGGCAGGGTCTGCCGCTAAATCGCGGGCCGGGCGGTGGCGGCCAGGCTGAAACCGAGAGGCAGATGCCGTTCGGTTGGCCACCCCCAGAGGCCGTCACGTTCGCGGAGTTCGCCGACAACCGGCCACGGCAGACCCACGTGTTCGTGGAAGAAATCGAGCCGCAGACCGGCATCAAGCACGGCGGT
>JBDUBG010000055.1:0-3537 GCA_040004215.1 Pseudolysinimonas sp.
CGCGACCGGATTGAAGAAGTGGAAACCGACGACGCGCTCGGGATGCTTCAGCTTCGAGCCAATCTGCTCCACCGAGAGCGACGAGGTGTTGGTCGCGAAAACCGCGTCGTCGGCCACGTACTGTTCGACGTCGGCGAACACCTGTTGCTTGACGCCGAGTTCTTCGAACACGGCCTCGATGATCCAGTCCGCGTCGGAGAGGTCCTTCTTGTCGGTGGTACCGCTGATCAGGGCTTTGAGGCGGTTTGTTTCGTCAGCGCTGATGCGTCCCTTTGTCGCCAGTTTGTCGATCTCATCGGTGATGTATGCCAGCCCCTTGTCGACGCGCGACTGGTCGAGGTCGGTGATCACGACAGGCACCTTCAGGCGGCGCACGAACAGCAACGCAAATTGGCTAGCCATCAGCCCGGCACCGATGATGCCGACCTTGGTGATCTTCTTGGCCAGCGCCTTGTCTGGCGCCCCTGCCGGTCGCTTGGCGCGCTTTTGTACCAGATCGAAGGCGTAGATACTCGCACGAAACTGATCGCCAGAGACGAGGTCGGCGAGCGCTTCGTCTTCGGCGGCGAATGCGGTCTTCTTGTCGGTGTTCTTGGCGGCTTTGAGAAGGGCGAGTGCACGATAGGGGCTGTGAGCGACTCGACCCAGTCGGCTGGCGATTGTCTTGTCGGCGATCCCGATCGCGATATCCCACTTGACGGCCCGTTCCAGCTTGCCCGGCTCGTTCGCCCGCTTCACTTTGATCGCTCCGGTGAGCACGCCGTCCGTCCACTTCAACGAGTCTTCGAGGAAGTTCACCGAGGGGAAGATGGCGTCCGCAATGCCGAGGTCGAACGCCTTCTGACCGTTCAACATGGTGTTGGTCTTCAGGGGATTCGAGACGACGACCTCCAGGGCATTCTCGATGCCGATCAGGTTCGGCATCAGGTACGCGCCACCCCACCCCGGGATGATTCCGAGAAACACCTCCGGCAGTGCGAACGCCGGAACCGTCGAAGAAATCGTGCGATAGGTGGCGTTCAGGCCGATCTCGACCCCTCCTCCGAGTGCAAGCCCATTCGTGTAGACGAACGACGGCACTCCCAGCTCGCCGAGCCGCCCCAGGGTCGCGTGACCTAGTTGAGCCATGAGAAGACCGATCTCGCGGCTGGGTAGTTCGCCCGCACGAGACAGGTCAGCACCGGCCGCGAAGATGAAGTCCTTGCCGGTGACGGCGACGGCATCGATCTCGTGATTCGTGGCTCGTGTCTTGAGATCGTCGAGCGCGCTTCTCAGCTCGATGAGGGTGGCTGGGCCCAGAGTGTTCGGCCGCGTGTAGTCGCGTCCGTTGTCCAGGGTGATCAAGGCGACGATCTTGCCGCTGGGCAAGGTGATGTCACGCACGAAGGAGTGGGTGATCACCTCGTCCGGGTCGAGAGCGACGAGTTTCGAGAAGTCGATGCCCTCGTACTGAGCGACTGCCGATGGAGTGGCCGCCATCACTTGCCGCGCTTCTTCGAGCCGCCGAAGTGCGGGTTCTCCCAGATAACGCTGCCGCCCTGGCCGAGACCCACGCACATGGCAGTCAAGCCGTAGCGCACCTCGGGGTGCTCCTCGAATTGACGGGCCAACTGAATCATCAGGCGAACGCCCGTCGAAGCCAGAGGATGCCCGATCGCGATCGCTCCGCCCCAGGGATTGACCCGCGGGTCCTCGTCATCGACACCAAAGTGATCCAGGAATGACATCACCTGCACCGAGAACGCCTCGTTGAGCTCGAACAGGCCGATGTCGGTGATCGAGAGTCCCGCCTTGCGGAGGGCCTTCTCGGTGCTCGGGACCGGCCCGAGACCCATGACTTCTGGCTCGACTCCGGCGAAGGCGAAGCTCACCATGCGCATCTTGACACCGAGGTTGAGCTCTTTCGCCGCGGCCTCGCTGGCGAGAAGAGACACGGTGGCCCCATCCGTGAGGGGCGACGAGTTGCCGGCGGTCACGCGCCCGTGGGCTCTAAACGGGGTCTTGAGCGTCGCCAAGCCTTCCATGGTGGTTTCGGGGCGCATCCCCTCGTCCTGGGTTGCCAGCCCCCAACCGGCTTCGCTCTTGATGGCGACCGGAATCAGGTCCGGCTGGATCTTGCCGGCCGCGTAGGCCGCCGCCACCTTCTGCTGGCTGTGCATCCCGAATCGGTCAGCGCGCTCTTTGGTGAGTGCCGGGAAACGGTCATGAAGATTCTCGGCGGTAGCACCCATGGCGAGCGCTGCCGGGTCGACGAGCTTCTCGGCAACGAAACGCGGATTCACATCAGCGCCGAAGCCCATCGGATGATGGCCCATGTGCTCGACGCCGCCGGCGATCCCGATGTCGTATGCGCCATACCCGATCGCGGCACCGATCGTTGAGACGGTCGTCATCGCACCGGCGCACATCCGATCAAGGGCGTAGCCGGGAACGGTGATGGGCAGGCCGGCGAGGATCGAGACGGTGCGACCGAGGGTCAACCCCTGGTCACCGGTCTGGGTGGTGGCGGCGATGCCCACGTCATCCACCCGCTCCGGGGGAAGGTTGGGGTTGCGCTCCAAAAGGCCGATGATTGCCTTGACGATCAGGTCGTCGGCACGGGTGTTCCAGTACTGGCCCTTCTCGCCCGCCCGTCCGAACGGGGTGCGGACCCCATCCACGAACACGACTTCCGCTCTCTCGGCCACGATGCCTCCACCTTTGATTGCCCTTGATTGCTCTGCGTTGATTTCCACAGCTCTGAGCAGCACGTTACGCGCTGAAATCCCGGGGTGCTGTCCAGCCTAGGCAGGCTCAGAAAAGGGTAAGAATCCTTTGGTCATTCCGACGAATCCGGCTCAGACGGCGTCTCTGGGCTTTGGATGGGTTCCACAAAGGCTTCGGCAATGGCCTGTGCTGTTGCGTCAATCTGCCAGGACCGCGCCCCGAGCGTTGCGAGAGCCTCACCGACGGTCTGTGCCGTCGCCGGTACCGGGGGTTTCCAGGCCACACGGCGCAAGTAGTCGGGAGTGAGCAGGTTCTCCATCGGGATCTCGCGTTCGGTCGAAATCTCGGTGACTGCGGCGCGGGCACGCTTCAGGCGCCCGTCGGCCTCAGGGTTCTTATCTGCCCAGACTCGCGGCGGCGGCAGCGTGTCGCCGGGCGGCCGCACCTGCGGCAGCTCAGGAGTCGCCATCCCCTCTTGGATGGCAGCGAACCAGCGATCGATCTGGCTGCGGCTGGCCCGACCCGTGAACTCCTTGATGCTGGCGAGGTCGTGCTTGGAGGCAGGCAACAGCCGTGCTGCTGCGACCAGGGAACCATCGGGCATGAGGCGCCCGGGAGCCGTGTCGATCTCTCGCGCGTACTCATCGCGTGCCGTCCACAGCGCGCGAGCGACGGCGAGGTTGCGAGCCTGCCGCAGCGAGTGGAGCCCCGAGAGTCGACGCCAGGGCTCCTCGCGTACGGGCGTCTCGCGGTGCAGCACCGCGGTGAACTCCTGCTCGGCGATATCCGTCTTGCCCGAGGCCTCGAGAATCTCGGCGATTTTGTCGCGCA
>JBDUBG010000071.1:0-3532 GCA_040004215.1 Pseudolysinimonas sp.
GCTTGCCTACCGCCGAGAGACCGATCCGAGCGGCCGCGCACGCGATGCCGGCTGGCTCTCGGGGTCGTGCCTTCTGGTGCGTCGGTCGGCGTTTGACGCGATCGACGGATTCGACGAACGATATTTCATGTATTTCGAAGACGTCGATCTGGGCTTTCGCCTGGGTAAAGCTGGTTACCGCAACGTCTACGAACCCGCAGCGGCTGTCACCCATGTCGGGGCGCACTCGACCGATACCGAGTCGGCGCGCATGGTCGCAGCACACCACGCGAGCGCTCGCCGATTCCTGTCGAAGAAGTACGCAGGCTGGCGGCTGTGGCCTGTTCGAATCGTGCTTCGGGTCGGCCTCTCTGTGCGCTCACGGGCCATTCAGCGACGCCTGGCTCGCTCGTCAAGCACTCGGCACTGAGGCCACCCGGCACTGACTCCTCGGCACTGACGCCACTCGGCACTGAGGCGCTAGTTTGCGACCTCGAGCAGGCGCTGCAGATAGGTTCCGTAGCCCGACTTCGTCAGCGGCGCCGCCAGTTCGGCGAGCCGGTCGTCGTCGATCCAGCCCGCCCGCCAGGCGACCTCTTCAATGCAGCCGAGCTTGATTCCCTGACGCGCCTCGATGACCTTCACATATTCCGAGGCTTGCATCATCGACTCAAAGGTGCCGGTGTCCAACCACGCCGTTCCACGATCGAGCACGCGCACCTGAAGCTTGCCTGCATGCAGATAGTGCTCATTGACGCTCGAGATCTCGAGCTCGCCGCGAGCGCTCGGCACGACAGCCTTCGCGATCTCGACGACTGAATTGTCATAGAAGTACAGCCCCGGCACCGCAAACGAGCTCTTCGGTCGCGCCGGCTTCTCTTCGATCGACACTGCCGTCATGTTCTCGTCGAACTCAACGACGCCATATGCCTCGGGATGCGACACCTGGTAGGCGAAAATCAGCCCGCCCTCGATCTCGCTCAGCCCCTGCAGCTGGGTGCCAGACTCGAAGCCATGGAAGATGTTGTCGCCAAGCACGAGGGCAACGGAATCGTCGTCAATGAAGTTCTCACCGATCAGGAACGCCTGAGCGAGACCGTCTGGGCTGGCCTGGGTCGCATAGGCGATCGTCATGCCAAGTTCTGAGCCGTCGCCGAGCAGCGCCGCGAACTGAGCCGCGTACTCGGGAGTGGTGATCACGAGCACCTCGCGGATGCCGGCCTGCATGAGCGTCGAGAGTGGGTAGTAAATCATCGGCTTGTCGAAGATCGGCATCAGCTGCTTCGAGATGCCTCTCGTGATGGGCCAAAGTCGGGTGCCAGACCCACCGGCAAGGATGATGCCCTTCACGCGAGCGACCTCTCGTATGCCACGCAGTCGTCGTAGCGGGGAAGCAGACCACGATCGCTCGCCTCGGCAAGGGAGGGCGCCGCCAGGTCGCGTGGTGAGAGCAACAGCTCACCAGCCTCGGGCGGGAACTCAAGCCCGATGTCGGGATCAGAGGGTGAGATGCCGATTTCACGCTCGGCGTTGTACACCTGCGAAACCAGATAGGTCACCGTTGCGTCGTCGGTGAGCGCGACGAAGCAGTGCCCGAGACCCTCGGCGAGGTAGACAGAGCGCCGATCGACATCGTCGAGGCGAACGGACTCCCATGTGCCGAACACCGGGGAGCCGACCCTGAGGTCGATCACAAAGTCGATCACCGCGCCCCGCGAGCACGTCACGTACTTGGATTGGCCGGGTGGGACGAGGGCGTAGTGGATCCCGCGAACAGTGCCCCAGCGGCTCACGCTGGTGTTTCCTTGGCGCACGGTGAACGCGTCGCCCAGCGCCGCTTCGAGCGGCTCAAAGCGGTAGTTCTCGAAGAACACACCGCGGTCATCGCCGTGCATGGTCGGCGTGAACTCAATGGCGCCAGGGATCGAGAGCTGCCGGGTGTGCACGGCAGCAAGTCTAGAGGGCGGTCCCCCTTAGACTTCGGGGGTGAAAGTCCTGGTCACCGGCGGCGCCGGCTTCATCGGCTCGAACTTCGTCCGGCGCACCCTCGAAGATGCCTACCCGGGGCTCGAAGGTGCCGAGGTCGTCGTCTATGACGCCCTGACATACTCCGGCAACCCCGCGAACCTCGCCTCCGTAGCCACCGACCCGCGCTTCACCTTCGTGCAGGCCGATATCCGGGACGCCGGAGCGCTCGACGACGTGCTGCCTGGCATCGACACCGTTGTGCATTTCGCTGCAGAGTCGCACGTCGACCGCTCGGTTCGCGACTCCGGCATCTTCGTCGAGACGAACGTTCTGGGCACCCAACGGCTGCTGGACGCGAGCCTGCGGGCCGGCATCCGGCGCTTCGTGCACGTCAGCACCGACGAGGTCTATGGCTCGATCGCCGAGGGCTCGTGGGACGAGACGCGCTCGCTCGAACCGAACTCGCCATACTCGGCCAGCAAGGCAGGCAGCGACCTGCTCGCCCGCAGCTACTTCCGCACGCACGGAATGAACCTGTCGATCACGCGCTGCTCGAACAATTACGGGCCGTACCACTTTCCCGAGAAGGTCATCCCGCTCTTCGTCACGAACCTGATCGACGGGCTGCACGTGCCGCTCTACGGAACCGGCGAGAACATCCGCGACTGGTTGCACGTCGACGACCACACGCGCGGCATCGCCCTGGTCGCTACGAACGGCCGCGCTGGCGAGATCTATAATATCGGCGGTGGCACCGAGTTGAGCAACATCGAGTTGACTCAGAAGCTGCTGGATGCCACCGGCACCGACTGGTCGACCGTCGACAACGTCGAGGATCGCAAGGGTCACGACCTGCGCTACTCGGTCGACATCGGCAAGATCAAGTCGGAGCTGGGCTACGCGCCGCTCGTCCCGTTCGATCAGGGGCTGACGGATGTCGTGCAGTGGTACCGCGACAACCGCGCCTGGTGGGAGCCCCTGAAGGCACGCGCAGCGCTGTGATCCGCAACGACGCGACCCGCTACCTGGTGACCGGAGCGGCCGGGATGCTGGGCCACGACCTCCAGCGCGCCCTGGCCGGCCGTGCGGTCACCGCGCTCCCCCGCGCCGAACTGGACGTCACCGACGCCGACGCCGTGCTCGCCGCGGTCGCCGGGCACGATGTCGTGTTCAACACGGCGGCGTACACCGGTGTCGATGCCGCCGAGACCCACGAGGCTGACGCCTTCGCGATCAACGCGACAGCCGTCGAGAACTTGGCTAGGGCAGCCGCACACGCCGGGGCGAAGTTCGTCACCATCTCGTCCGACTATGTCTTCGACGGCACCGCGACCGAGCCATACGCCGAGGATGCCCCGCGCGACCCGATCAACGCCTATGGCCGCACGAAGGCCGCGGGCGAAGAGTTCGCGCTCGCCGCGCATCCGGATGGCACATACATCGTGAGAACGGCGTGGCTCTATGGCGCGAACGGCCCGAACTTCGCGGCCACGATGCTGCGGCTCGCCGCGAGCAACCCGACGGTGTCGGTCGTCGACGATCAGCTCGGCCAGCCCACCTGGACCGCCGACCTGGCCGCGCAGCT
>JBDUBG010000410.1:0-3518 GCA_040004215.1 Pseudolysinimonas sp.
ACCGGAATCGCGGCCGGCACCGTGTTGGTGAGCGGGGCCAGCGGGCAGGCCCACGCCGGGTCGTACGCGCACGACGGGTTGTACGCATAGTTGAAGTCGATCACCAGGGTGTTGGCCGCCGGGTCGGAGCCGAGGTCGGCACCCTTGATCGTGTCGAGGAGGTAGCGCCCGCCGCCGTAGGTGCCGCCGGGCTTGCCCTTCAGCGCATCCTTCACCGGTACGAAGAGACCGCCGCCGTAGGTGGTCAGCCGCCACACGTCGAGCGATCCGACCTCGGGGATGCGCACCATCCCGATCCGCTCGAATGGCACGATTCCGTCGGTACCGGTCTCGTAGTCGAAGCGACCGTCGTCTGCCGGTTCCAGTTCGAGCTCGAACCGCCAGGCGGGGTCGTAGTCGGCGACCGGGAGTCCGGTGAATCGGGCTCGGTCGGCCTCCATGAGGGCGGATGCCGGGTGGTGCACGAACAGTTCGTCGCGACCCTCTCGCCACAGCCCGTGGGCGGCCGCAGCATCCGGAGTCGCGCGCACTTGCTCGTAGAGGGCGAACACACGGCGACGCCAGTCGGCAACATCAAGCGGGGTCATGCCGATCAGTCTGCCCCGAACCGCCGCTCGAAACCGTATGCCAACCGCGCCAGTGCGCGCCCGCGCCACTGCCAGAACAGCCAGAAGCCGATCCAGACCAGCGGAGTCGCGAGCCCCGCCGAGAACTCGAGCCGGTCTCGGAACAGCGTCGTGCCGGCGGTCGGACCAGGGGCGATCGCCATCCGGTGCCGCCACCCCGTCACGATGGTCAGCGGGCCGGTAAGCGGGCCGCCGTGGTCCTCGAAGATCCGCACAGCACCTAGCCCAAAGCCGTGAATGCGAAAGCTCAGATCGATGTTCTGCGTGCCGGCGTCGATGATCCCGGAGAGCGCGCGGGCGCGGACCGGATGCGATCCCTCATCCCACTCCTCGGGAAAGCTGTCGGAGCCAAGAGGCTCGAACTCCACCAGGGGATACGACACGTCGGCGAACACGCTCGGCGAGCGGATCGCGCGCCAGGCGGCGTCGGGCGGGCAGTCGAGCACGAGCTTCAGTTGGACGTGCATGTCACCAGTGTGCGCCATCATGCTCGACATGGCGCACGAGACGACGAGTGGACCGAGCGGCGACGGGCCGAACTACTGGATGGGCGTCGTGCATCGCGATCACGCGTTACGCGGGGTGTCGCAGGGCATTGCGCAGACCAACCACGGGGCGAAGTTCGGGGTCGCACGCATGTCTCCTGGCGACGGTTTCGTGTACTACTCGCCCAAGGACGTCTACCCTGATGGGCATTCCCTGCGCGCGTTCACCGCGATCGGCCTGGTCGCACCGGGTGAGGTGTGGCAGGGTGCCGCGGCGATGAGCGCGGAGAGCGACTTCCGGCCGTGGCGGCGCAAGGTCGACTGGGACGAGGTCGCCACCGAAGCTCCGATCACGCCGCTACTGGACGTGCTCGAACTGACCCGCGGCATCCGCAATTGGGGACTGCAATTGCAGAAGGGGCACCTGCCCCTGAGCGAGCACGACTTTCGGATCATTGCCCACGAGATGGGCGCCGACGCTCTTCTTGGCTAGTGCGCCCGGGGTGCTCACGTACCCTGACCTGATGGGTAACCCGCACGCGCAAGACACGTACCAGGTTCGCTTCGACTGGGGCTCGGCGGGCGCCGACACCATCTCTCAGGGCGCCCACGCCATCGTCTGGGTCGATCAGGTGGGCGGCCCGATGATCGTCGCGACGTCGATCGATCTGATGCGCGCCTCACTCGAGGAGGCAGCGGAGGTCGCCGAGGTGGCGCGGCGCCGCCAGGTCGAGCTTGGCGGTCGGTTCGTGATCGCGGTCGTGGCGGCGGGTGCGCACCGCGAAGATGGCAGCCTCCGGTTCGCCGTTGAAGACCTGCTCGCTGCCGGTGCCGTCATCGAGGCGCTTGCCGCGGTCGGCATCGATCACCAGTCGCCAGAGGCTGCGGCTGCTGCATCCGCGTACACCGGGCTCAAGAACGCGACCCGCCACCTGATCTCGGCTTCCGTGAGTTCGCGGGAACTGCGGGAATCCTCTGGCGTGTGAGCGGGTTCACCCCTGCAACGACAAAAAACCTCAGGAGGTTGTCATGCCCCAGGCTGTGCTCAACGGAACCGTTCTCGCGGATGCCCCCGAATCAGACGTACTCCACATCGAGGGCAACGTGTACTTTCCGCCGGCAAGCGTGAACAAGGAGTTTCTCGTCGAGAGTGCGACTCCCTACACCTGCCCCTGGAAGGGCGAGTGCCAGTACTTCTCGGTGAAGGATTCGGCCTCTGGCGACCTGCTTCAGGATCGCGCCTGGAGCTACCCGCACCCGTACCCGACCGCCGAAGAGCGTGTCGGCAAGGACATCAGCAACTACGTGGCTTTCTGGAAAGAGGTCAAGGTCAGCTGACCTAGCTGGTCGAGTAGCCGCGAAGCGGCGTATCGAGACCCCCGCTCTCAGAACGCTCGTACTTTCGCCCGGTTTTCCGGGCTACCTGGAGACTGACACCCCGGCACGCCCCGCTGCTGTGATGAGAGCTTCATCAAAGGTTGCCAGTTCTGATCCGGTGCGAATGGCGGTGTGAAGCGCGACGGCGTCGGGCATGCGAAGCCGGTAGCTGTGACGCACACGGGCGAGCTCGGCGGCCTCAGAGGCATCCAGCGGGATGACTCTGACACCGATACTCATGAGTGCGGTCATCGCGGCGTCTTGGCGTTGCACGCGGGTTGGGTGAACGAGAGCTTCGGCGACGGTCAAGACGCTCGAGGCGAAGCCGTCGACGAATCGGCGTTCCAAGAGTTCTCGCGACGCCGTGTGGTGCGGATCCGTGGCATCCAGGAAGCCGATGAGGACGTTTGCGTCGAGGACGATCACTCCGGCCACTCGGCCAGAAGAGTTGCCCGGGCATCACGCGGATAGGCACCGGTCGCCGCGCCGGCAGCGCCACTGATCAGGGCGTGGACACCCCCATCGACATGCACAGAGGCGTGACCAACCTCGACCAATTTGCGGAGCAGCGCCCCGCGGTCTCCGCGCAGGTCTGGCCAGATCAGGGCAGCATCATCGAGGGCGCCAGCGAGATCGTCAGTTTCCGTCAGGGTGTGACGGGGTCTGAGCGTTGGCATGAGGCAAGTGTAACACTCAGTCAAGGTGTTGCACCCGGTCGCGAAACGCGCGCACCTTGGCCCGGTTGCCGCAGCGCGCCATCGAGCACCACCGGCGCGAGCCGGTGCGTGACTCGTCGTGAAACACCAGGTGGCAGTCGGCAGCGTCGCACCGTCGAAGCCGCTCGGCACCTGCGGCGTTTGCGGCACCTGCTGCATCGGCACCGATCATCGCGACGGCATCGCGTGCCAGCGACGACAACGCCTGTCCGACTCGGATGCTGCCGGCCCCCGCCTGACGTCGCCCTCCCGCCAGCACCGGAGGCACGTCGGGTGTCGCGGCGAACAGGTTGAGCGTGTCGACGTCGTCGGGA
>JBDUBG010000293.1:0-3508 GCA_040004215.1 Pseudolysinimonas sp.
GCGGGGTCTGGTTGTGGGAGTTGCCCACGAATCCGGTCACACCCGGGGTGTGGCGGACGACCGACCAGCTGTCCTCGTTGAGGTCCATGCGCACCAGCACGTAACCGGGGATGCGCACGCGGGTGACCAGCTTGCGCTGGCCGTTCTTGATCTCGACGACGTCTTCCATCGGCACCTGGACCTCGAAGACGAAGTCCTCCATGGCCAGCGACTGGCGGCGCGATTCGATGTTCTGCTTGACGCGCTTCTCGAAGCCGGCGTAGCTGTGGATGACGTACCACTTGCCGAGCTTGCCGCGCAGTTCGGCGCGGAACTCTTCGTAGGGGTCGACCTCTGCCGGGTCGTCTTCGGACTCGGCGTCTTCGGACTCCGCGTCTTTCGCCTGCTCGCCCTCCGGCTCGTCACCCTCGGCGGCGTCTTCGTTGTCAGACTCCTCGCCGAGATCGAGGGCCGAGTCGGTGACGGCGTCGTCGTCTGCCGCGTCGTCGTGCGTCGCATCCAGTGCGTCGAGGATGCTCTCAAGGTTCGCCTCGACCGCACCTGCATCGTCAACGACGTGCATGGCGCCGCTCTCGGCGTTCTCGTCAGAGGATTCGTCGACGCTCAGTACGTCGTCTTGCAGGAGGTCGTCCGTCTCGGACGACTGCTCGGCAGCCGGCGCGAAGTCAACGTCGCGGCGCTCGTCTTCAGTCACAGTTATTTCTTCCATTCGTGGGATGTATGCGGGGGCGCTGCCCCTCAGGCGGCCCGGTGTTCGACGACCGGACTCGAGACGACGAATCAGGTATTGCTACCGAAGACCCAGTTCACCAGTGCGCTGAAGCCGTAGTCGAGCCCATAGACCAGACCCATCATGATGATGACAAACGCCAGCACGACGCCCGTGTAGCTGAACAGTTCGCGCCGGGTCGGCGTAACAACCTTCTTCAGCTCATTGACGACCTGTCGAAGAAAGAGTGCGACGCGCGAGAAGGGGCCACGCCGTTCGGCGCGCTCCCGCTTGGCGCTCGCGACGAGGTCCTCACTGGGATCCTCGACCACCTTGCGTGCCACTCTCAACACCTTTCAACAGGGAACTCCGCACTGGCGTGCGGGGTATCGCAGGGCGGACAGGACTTGAACCTGCAACCTGCGGTTTTGGAGACCGCTGCTCTACCAATTGAGCCACCGCCCTATAGGGCTTCAGCCACCTCGCAGTGCGGCCGCCGGAAAGCGGGCACGACAAAGCTTGGCAGACTTCACCACTTCCTTCAGTGTAGGGCATTCGACAACGGCCCCCGAAGAGGGGACGAAATCACACCAAACCATCGCGTCATAACCCGGGTGTCACCCGGTCTCTTTCTGTGAAGGGACACACCACCCCCTTCTTTTACCCGCACTACACAACTCAATACGGGCAACGAAGCCGAGATCAGTACACCGGCTTCCTCGTTCGTGTGGATCAGGAAGGCGTCGTCATGTTCACCAACTCGCATCAGCATGCAATTACCGGAGCCTCACGCGCCCGTCGACTCGGCGCTGGTCTCACCGCTGCCGCTCTCGCCACCGGGCTCAGCCTCGCTGGCGCCACGTCGGCCCAAGCCGCCGACTCCCCGTGGGTCGCCTCCTCGCAGGCGACGTTCCTGTCTGGCAACGTGCTGGGCACGAACCTCGACAGTGTCGCTGAGCTGCAATCGGCCGCCGCACGTGTTCACTCCGGCGACGCCCCGATGACGGTCAAGGATCCGTTCCGGGCCACCGCGCTGAAAGCAATCACAGTAGGTAACGGCTCGACGATCAGGGCGAACCTCGGGCAGTTCTTGCAACTCGGCGCGATCGGCGAGTACGCCACCGCCAAGAACGACGGGACCTCGATGGCCCAGACCGGCGCGGTGGGCCCCGACGGCGGAGTCACCGTCGGCAACGATGCGGCGGGACCTGGGGGCGACGCCACTCTCGACCTGACCAACTTGCTCGGTACAGGCTTCGCGTCGAACATTGCCAGCCTTCAGCTCGCGATCAACGCCGTGGCAGCGAAGGCCGTCTCTGATGGCAAGAACGCCTCAGGCACATACTCGCTTGCCGGCGTCGACCTGAACCTGACCAGCCCGGCGATTTCGCAGCTCACCGAAAAGGTCAACACCGCTCTCGACGCCGTGACAAACCGGTTGAGCAAGCTTGACGGGGCCAACGGACTCCTCGCAAACGACCTGAACAAGGCCCTCGTGAACCTGAACCCGGCGCTCAATCTGCTGGGCGGGAACGCCCACCTCACGGCGACGATCAACACCGGAGACCTTCGCCAGTTGGTGCAGAGCCTGCTCCGGGCCCAGTACGGCAGTGACGGGGTGACCTTCAACCTGGAGACCGGCGTCGTCACCCTCAACCTCGGCAAGCTGCTGGGCGAGAACCTGAACAGCCTCGCCCCCGGCAGCGAACTGCTCAACTCCTCGGTCCTGAACCCGGTGCTGAACTCGGTGACGACCAAAGTGTCTGGCATTGCCGACCAGGTAGTCGATCGCGTCACGGCCGCTCTGAACGACGCGACCGTCACCGTCCACGCCGACCTGTCAGAGAACGTCGCCCAGGTGCCCTTGGTGCAGAGCCTGTGCAAGATCGTGCAGAAGGTCATCCAGGTGCCGACCCAGGTGGTTCAGCAGATCACCATGCAGGTGCCGGTCATCAATGGAACTCCGTTGCCGGTCGTCAACGGCATCCCGCAGCTGAATGGGATTCCGGTCGTCGGCGGTCTGCTCGGCAAGGTCACCGGCACCGTGACCTACATCACCCAGACCGTGAACCAGACAGTGACCAAGGTGGTCGACCAGACGGTAGACCAGCAGGTCTGCTCCAACGTGACCACCGCCCTGCCCGCGCTGAACACGAGCGTCACGGCCGACATCACGGGCACTGTCAACGAGTTCCTGAAGGGCGCCGGCGTGCAGGCCAAGGTCACCGCGAAGGTGCTCGGCGTGAGCATCCCGAACGTCAACCTGAATCTAGCCACGGGTGACATGACGAACGCGCTCAACACTCAACTGTTTGGTTCGGACAGTGCGATCACCGACCTGGTGAACGCGTTGAACACCGGACTCGTCAACCCGGCGGTCAAGGGTCTCACCGGAGACGCCGATTCGGTCGGGCTCTTGAGCAACCTGCTCTCGATCACGGTCAACAACCAGGAGATCAGCGACGGCACCTTCACCGAGACCGCCGTACGCGTCAAGGTTCTTCCTGGTGCGGGTAGCCTGCTCGGCGGCAAGGGCGCTGCTGCCCAAGCGGCCAACGGAGCCGTCGCGCAGATTGACCTGGCGCGGGCTTCTGTGGGGCCGAACGTGACCGGCACCGTCGGCGGGGTTGACACCTACCCGCCGACTGACGGAAACCCGGGAAACCCCGGAGACCCCGGAACGACGGCAGCTTCCATCGCCCGGCTGGCGACGACTGGCATGGGGATTGCCGCTCTCGTCGCCGCCGTTCTCGCACTGCTGGCAGCGGGTGCCTATCTGGTGCGGGAGAGCTACCGTCG
>JBDUBG010000300.1:0-3486 GCA_040004215.1 Pseudolysinimonas sp.
AATCCAGCGTTGCTGTGGCGGCGCCCGTTCCCCCCAATGGGCGCCGCCCCTCTTCCTTTAAACGACGTTCCGATTGCCGTGATGCGTGCGATTCTCGTCGAGGGATTCGGCGCTGTGAGCGCCGTCCGCATGGGCGATTGATCCGGCACCGTTGAGTCGGGTCCTCCACCGGGGTTCTGACGAGCGAGTCATGCTCCACGTTGCCGCGCCGCGAGCTGGGAGTGTGCAGCGGGGGCGAGTGTTGTGGGGTGAGTTCTTCTGCGTCGTTCGTCGCCCGCAGCTCCGGCTTCGCCGATCGGGGTGCCTTCGACTCATCGCGTGATGCGCACGGTGGCGGCATTGCACGGGGAGCGGGGTTCGGGGTGCTGGCTGAGATCGTCTCCGAGGTGGGGGTGAGCGACGTGTTCGTCAACCCGGATGGCACCGTGTGGTGCGACCGTGGCGGCGGTGCCGAGCGGGTGCCGGGCATCCAGATCCCCGAAGGGGAGGCGCGCGATCTAGCGGTGCGGTTGATCGCGCTCGGCGGTCGGCATGTTGACGAGGCCACCCCCTGCGTCGATGTGCGGCTCGGCGCTGGCGTGCGGGTGCACGTCGTGTTGGGCCCGGTGGCGGCGGGCGGGGTGGCGATCTCGATCCGGTTGCAACGGCAACAGCCGATCAGCTTCGACGAGCTAGTCGCCGATTCCTTCTTCTCTGTCGTTCCTGCCGAGCGGGTGCTCGAGCTGGTGAAGCGGCGCGCCAATCTGCTCATCACCGGTGCGGGAGGCAGCGGCAAGACGACCCTGCTCGGGGCTCTCCTGGCTACCGCGCCGACCGGCCAGCGGATCGTGGTGCTTGAGGATGTCGCCGAGTTGCGAATCGCGCATCCTCATGTCGTCTCACTCGAAGCCCGCCAGGCGAATCTTGACGGCGCAGGCGCTCTCGGGTTGGACCGCCTGGTGCGCGAGGCGCTGCGTATGCGCCCGGATCGCTTGGTGGTGGGGGAGTGTCGCGGGGCAGAAGTGCGCGAACTGCTGGCAGCCCTGAACACCGGGCACGACGGCGGCGCAGGCACGTTGCACGCAAACTCGCTGGCCGATGTGCCAGCTCGGCTGGAGGCGCTCGGCGCCCTGGCAGGGCTCTCGACGACGGCTCTGGCCCGCCAGGCGGTCAGCGCCTTCGATTCCGTGCTGCACCTGGAACGCACCCCATCGGGTCGGCGGCTCGCCACGCTCGGCCGACTGGAGCTCGACCGCCGCGGTCGGCTAGCGGTGGTGGGGTGATGGCGGTCGGGGCGCGACCGCAGGGCGGATGGCCGCCCGGCCCGACTGCGTCGACTCCTGGCTTTGAGACGGCGGCCACGGTCGTGCAGCGTCTTGCCGTGCTGTTAGAGGCCGGGGTCGCGCCCCCCTCGGCGTGGCAGCACGCGGCATCCGGCGTCGATTCGCCCGTCGCGGCAGCGGTCGCGGCCGGCATCGTCGAGCGCGGAGCCGTTGGGCGCGATCTGGTCGAGCACCTGCTCGCAGCCCGTGCCCTGGCGGTGCCGGGTGAACAGCAAGCATGGGCAGCACTGGCTGCGGCGTGGTTGGTGGCGACCGAGTCAGGCGCACCTCTCGGCCCCACGCTGCGCCGCTTCGCGGAAGTGCTCCGCTCGCTCGCTCAGGCGCGCCGCGACGTGGAGGTGGCTCTGGCCGGTCCGGTGGCCACGGCGCGGATCGTGCTTGCGCTGCCGGCAGTCGGCTTGCTGTTCGGGATGCTGCTGGGCTTCGACGCCCTCCGCATCGTGACCACGACCCCGGCGGGCTGGGCGTGCCTGGTCGTGGGCTCGCTGCTGGTGCTCGGGGGCATTCGCTGGAACCGGCGACTGATCCGCGCGGCTCGCGTTCTGGATGCGACGCCGGGCCTCGGGCTCGAACTGCTCGCCATCGCGGTGGCAGGCGGTGCATCGCTCGATCGTGCTCAGGCGCTCGTCGACCGGATGCTTGTCGAGGCCGACCTTCCGCCGCTCGACGATGGAGCCGAGCAGGTGATGGCGTTCTCGCGTGCGGCCGGGGTGCCGGCGGCCGCGCTGCTGCACGCCGAAGCCGAGGAATGCCGACGCGTGGCTCAGGCAGCTGGCCAGCGACGGGCCGTCGAGCTCGGCATCCGGCTGCTGCTGCCGCTCGGTGTCTGCATTCTTCCCGCGTTCATCGCGCTCGGGGTGGCGCCGATCGTGCTGAGCATCGTGTCGTCCACCGCGGCCGCGATCTGAGAGATATCCCCGGTTTCGGTCGGCGGTGACACGGCCCGGTCAGTCACGCGAAGACTGAACCTGCTCGTGCCGCGAGTCCGCCGATGCGGCAGAACGAGAGGCACGATATGCGCAGGATCCGAGAGCTACAGCGCCGCCTGGGCGATGACCGAGGCGCCGCGACGGCGGAATATGCGATCACGATCATGGCGGCGGTGGGGTTTGCCGGCCTGCTGGTGGCGATCCTGCGATCGAGCGAGGTGCAGGGCATCCTCACCGATCTGGTGCACCGCGCGTTGACCGTCGCGGGGTAGGCAGACGACATGCGCGGCTGCCGGGCGGGCTGGCGGGCGCAATTCCGGGCGCGGTGCTGGGCGCGGTGCTGGGGGAGAGCTGACCGAGGCAGTGCGGTGGCGGAGTTCGTGGTCGCGCTGCCGGCCGTGCTGCTCGTACTGAGTATGGTGCTGGGCGGCATTCAGCTCGGCTCGCTCCAGGTGCGGTTGCAGGATGCCGCGGCCGACGTTGCACGTTCCGTCGGCCGCGGTGACTCTCAGCCCGCTCTTGCTGCGCGACTGGCTCGGCAGGTGCCGGGAGCGAGTTGGAGCAGTTCGCGTTCCGGAGCCCTGGTCTGCGCGCACCTTGTCGCGTCGGCCGGTGGCCCGGCCGCCCTGCTCGGCCTCACCGTCTCGGCCACAAGCTGCGCGCAGGGCGAGCGGTGACGGGCTCCGAGCGCTCGATCGCCGCCCTCGCCGCGCTCCGCTCCGACCGCGGCGCCGGCGCCGTTTTGGCGATCGCGCTGGTGGCCGCGGTCGTGGTGACCGGGCTCGCCGCCGTCTCGCTGGCCGCCGGGCTGAGCGCCCGGCAGCGGGTCGTCGGTGCGGCCGATCTGGCAGCGCTCGCCGCCGCCGACGCGGCATCCGGGGCGATTGGAGGAGTGCCGTGCACGGTCGCGGCGAGCGTTGCACGAGCCAATGACGCAGGGCTCGCGAGCTGCGAGGCAGACGGCCTGGTGGTGACCGTAACGGCCGTCGGGTCGTTCGCGGGCATCCCGATAGTGGCGCGTTCGGCGGCGGGTCCACCCGGGTGAGCGGGCGTTTCGGTTCCCCGAAGCCTGTGTTTTCGGGCCTCCGAAGCCGAGGCGACTCGCCGAGGGTGCCGCACGGCGGTCTGAGCAGACTCCGCGCAGGACTGTGTATGGTGTGGCTCGGACGGAAGGGGAGAAGTGCCCGGGACCAAGAAGCTGGTGATCGTCGAGTCACCGGCGAAGGCGAAGACCA
>JBDUBG010000178.1:0-11755 GCA_040004215.1 Pseudolysinimonas sp.
ACTGCCCTGTCCACGGAACCAGCTACACGTCGACGCGACTGAGGTCGAGTCCCTGCCCCGCGATGATGAAATCTTTGCGCGGACCGACGTCATTACCCATCAGCAACTCGAACACGCGCGACGCGTTCTCGGCGGCCTCCGCATCCACCATGCGCACGCGACGCAGGGTGCGGTGCGCGCGGCTCATCGTGGTCTCGGCGAGCTGGTCGGCATCCATCTCGCCCAATCCTTTGTAGCGCTGGATCGGATCTTGGTAACGCCGACCGCTCTTATTGATCGCCGCAAGCACGCCGTTCAGCTCAGCCTCTGAGTAGGTGTAAACCATCTCGTTCGGCTTGGAACCGGGATTGATGATCACCACCCGGTGAAGCGGCGGCACCGCCGAGTAGACCCGACCATCAGTGATCATGTCGGGCATGTAACGGAAGAACAGGGTCAGCAGCAGGGTGCGAATGTGCGCGCCGTCGACGTCGGCGTCGGCCATGATGATGACCTTGCCGTAGCGGGCCTGCTCGAGGTCGAAGCTGCGGCCAGAGCCGGCTCCGATCACCTGAATGATGGATGCGCACTCGGCGTTGCTGAGCATGTCGCTCACCGAGGCCTTCTGCACGTTGAGGATCTTGCCGCGGATCGGCAGCAGCGCTTGGTACTCCGAGTCGCGGCCGAGCTTCGCGGTGCCGAGCGCCGAGTCTCCTTCGACGATGAATAGTTCGCTGTTCGCGACATCCGAGGTGCGACAGTCGACCAGCTTGGCCGGCAGCGAGGAGTTTTCGAGCGCGTTCTTTCTCCGCTGGGTCTCTTTGTGGGCGCGCGCCGAGATGCGGCTCTTCATCTCGGCCACGATCTTGTCGAGCACGAGCGACGTCTGCGCTTTGTCATCGCGCTTGCTACTGCCGAAGCGCTCGTTCATCCCAGCAGCTACGGCATTCGCGACGATCGCGCGAACTGCTGGCGTGCCGAGCACCTCTTTGGTCTGGCCCTCGAACTGCGGCTCCGGAAGACGCACCGTGAGCACGGCAGTCAGCCCCGCGAGGATGTCTTCCTTCTCGAGCTTGTCGGTACCTACCTTGAGCCGACGCGCGTTCTTCTCGACTTCTGATCGCAAGAACTTCATCATGCCCTGCTCAAAACCGGCCTGGTGGGTGCCGCCCTTGGGTGTTGCGATGATGTTGACGTAGCTGCGGAACACCGTCTCGTACCCAACACCCCAGCGCAACGCGATGTCGACCTCACACTCGCGATTGAGTTCGGTCGCGACCATGTGGCCGTTCTCTTGCAGCACGGGCACCGTCTCGGTGTATGGCCCGGTGCCCTGGATGCGCCAGGTGCTGGTCAGCGCAGCATCCGGCGACAAGAACTCGACGAACTCGCTGATGCCGCCAGCGAAGCGGAAGGTCTCACGGCTCGGCTCGTCGCCCCGCCCGTCGAGGATGTCAATGCCGAGCCCAGGCACGAGAAATGCGGTTTGGCGCGCACGGTCGACCAGCTCATCAAGTTGAAACCCGGCGCCCTTGGTGAAGATCTGCGGGTCGGCCCAATAGCGGATGCGCGTGCCGGTCGCAGCCTTCGCCACTTTGCCGACAACCCTCAACTCGCTGTTCGAGACATAGGGGGTGAACGAGGCATCCGGGGTCGGGACGGCTGCGTCAGCGAACACTCCGGGCTCTCCACGATGGAACGACATCGCCCAGGTCTTGCCGTCGCGGTCGACCTCGACATCGAGCCGCTCCGAGAGAGCGTTCACCACCGAGGCGCCCACGCCGTGCAGTCCGCCGGATGCGGCGTAGGAGCCTGAGCCGAATTTTCCCCCGGCATGCAGCTTGGTGAGGACCACCTCAACACCGCTGAGCCCGGTCTTGGGCTCGATGTCCACCGGGATGCCCCGGCCGGTATCACGCACCTCGACACTATTGTCACGGTGCAACAGCACCTCGATGTCAGAGCCGTGGCCGGCCAGCGCCTCGTCCACCGCGTTGTCGATGATCTCCCAGAGACAGTGCATCAACCCGCGCGAATCGGTGGAGCCGATGTACATGCCCGGCCGCTTGCGTACCGCCTCGAGCCCCTCGAGCACACTGAGATGGCGGGCGTTGTAGTCGGCGTTCGTCACGAACAACGCTCCTTCGGAAAGCTGTAGGGGGAATGATCGGCAGAGGGCGCGTCGTTAAGAGTATGGCGATGAGTTGACTCCGTTCGGCGCGACACCCCACAGGGTTCGCTCGGTACGCGGTCAGCGAAATGCAACGCCAATGACACACTCCTGACACCGGTCGGTGGTTGGATTGACGTAGTGGAATCGCATCACGATCCCGAGGGAGCTCACCATGAACCAGATCACCGACACCATCGACGAAATCGAGTTGCCGTCCCTCACTGCCCTCGACCGCTGTGACAGTTGCGGCGCGCAGGCCTACGTCCGTGTGACCCTCGCCTCTGGCGACCTGTTGTTCTGCGCCCACCACGGCGCCAAGTTCAAAGAGAAGCTCGCACCGTCTGCTCTGGCGTGGCACGACGAGACGGATCGTCTCAACGAGTCGCCCCGCAACGCCGACTAATACTTCTCCCTCAGTTCTCGCAAAACGCCCGGTGCCTCAGGCTCCGGGCGTTTTTTGCGCGTCTACTGCAGGCAGAACTCTTTGCCCTCAGGATCGAGCATGTGCCAGTACTTCCGAGCCGTTACCCGACGAGCGACTTCGGACCGATCTCTCGCCTCGCGGCCAACGCGGTCGTGCACCGTTGCGCCGGATCGGCGTGCTTGTATTGAGGCGACATGGATGGCGCATCGAGCCCGAGGAGAATCATCATGTTCGGCCGGGTGTTCGTGCGTCTTCGCTATCTCATCGGCCGGGCTCGACGACTGTCGCCCTCCCACCTGTTCGGCATGGCCGGGGCGATTTCGAAAACCGTGAAACGACCCCGGTTGTTCATCGTGGCGGACATGCTCTGGTGCGCCGCGGTGTTGGAGGCCGCGTTCCAGGACTACTACGACTGGGACTTCCAGTTGCTGACGCGATCCGAACGCCGCACTTTCATGACGCACCCCAAGTCGAATCATCTCGTCAACCGGTACAACCAGCCGGAGTATCGACACACCTTCCGAGACAAGATTGAATTCAACACCGCGTTCCCGGATCAGATTGGGCGAGCGTGGTTGGACGTCCGTCAGGCGACCTCGACCGAGCTCCGGCACTTCGCGCTGGCACACGGCCGGATTATGGCGAAAGTTCCGGACAGCCTCTCGGGCATCGGCATCCGCTCGTATCGGGCCGACGAAATCGTGGACTGGGATGCGTTCCGCGCGAAGCTGCTCGCTGGACGTCAGTTTCTCGTCGAGGAGTTCATCGTTCAGCACCACGAGATGGATCGGATCTGCCCCACGAGCGTCAACTCGCTCCGAATGATCAGCTTCTTCGACGGCCAGAACACGACGCTGCTGGCCAGCGTGCTGAAGATCGGCAACGGCGGAGACGTCGACAACTTTTCGAGCGGCGGGATGTACACGATGCTCGACGACGAGGGCGTGGCCCGCTATGCCGCCTTCGACGCCGCCGGCGGGACGTACTCTGTGCACCCGCTGAGCGGTGTTTCGATCGTCGGCTTCCGGGTTCCTGACTACCGAGAGGCGATTGCGCTTGTCAACCAGGTGTCGCCCGTCGTGCCGCAGGTGCCCTATATCGGTTGGGACGTTGCCGTCACTCCGAACGGCCCCATTCTCATCGAGGGCAACCCGAACTCGGGCGTCTATCAGCTGAAGCCGTCACTGTCGGGCGTGCGCACGGGCCTGTTGCCGGTCTATCGCGCCGCCATGCAGTTCTAGCCGCGGACCGACTTGCGTTCACGCCGCACGCGCCCCATGCGCTCGAAGGAATGCCACCGTCGCGAATCCCGAAAGTCGGTGAGACGCGCCTCATAGGCCGCAACCGCCATTCCCTCGTGGGCGAGCTCCGGCTCGGAGTCAGGATCGAGACGCGCGAGCAGACTCTTCGTCAGGAACGGATTCGCGACGAGAATCGGGCCGAGCAACGACGTCGCAATGAAATTGTTGCGACGAAACCCCTCGATCGGTGTGGTGCGATTGCGTCCGATGCCGCGTTCAGCGGTAAGGAATCCCGGCATCGACGGCGCACTTGAGACCATCGAAAATTGTGATTTGTAGCCCACGATGGGATGTTCAGCGCCGACCTCTGGAACCGTACCCATCACCTTTCCGTTGTATCGCCCAAACATCTTCAGCGTGGATTCGAGCTCGAAGACGCCCAGGCCCGCGACGTCGTACCCCATGTCATCGTTCCGGATACGTTCGCCGAGCACCTCGACCGCGTTGTGGGTGAACAACATCGTCGTGCCCGCGTCGATCAGCTCCACGATGCGATCCCGGTGGGGCCGCAGCCGCTCAATGGCCTTGATCTGCCCCTGTTCGGTCAGGGGACCGAGGTAGAGTAAATCGACGGGGCCGGTGACGAACTCGGGGCGATCGGTGAGACCCGTGCGAACTATCCGCGCATCCGGACGACACTGAGACAGGTAGTCGATGTTGGCGTTGTCACCGTGCAGGTTGGCGATCTCCGGAAAGAGCATCTCGATGGTCAGTGCGCCTCTCACGCTGCACTCCCCCCGTCGCTCTGCGAATGAACGGCGCCCACGAGTCTCGCTCGAAGCTGCCCCTGGACTGGCGTGCCGGTGCTGAGCGCGTTGTGGACGCTGTGCAGGTTGAACACCTTGTCTTCGTGGTCAAGCTCAACCACGTCAGCCGTCGCGATCTCGGATTCCACGGTGACAATGCGACTCGGGTCGACGCCAGCGATCGCGAGTCGAAGAGCTTGATCATGACGACGGATGCCGCCCACGACGATCTGGTCGATCGTCGTGTCTGCGAGGTACTCATAGTCCGCGTCGTAGGTCCACGCCGTGTTCTCAACGTCGGTGACTCGTTCACTCACCTCATCGATGTTCAGAACTACCGCTTTCCGGCCGCCAAACGAGATGAGGTGCTGGAAGGCACGCGAACAGGCGACGCCGACGAGTCCCTTCGTCAACAACCGCACCAACTCAACGTCACCGACCTTCTCGGCGGCGAATCGCGTCGTCGGCGGGGCCAGGTGGTCGAACGCTGCGGCGATCTGGGCTCGCGGAACGCTGAGCCCGTCGAGCACCGCTGCGACCGCAATCTCGTTGTAGACGTTCACAATGGCATCGTTGATGAGCCGAGCAGACACGCGCTCTCCATCGATGTTGAGCGTGAGCCGCCCGGCGGCCGCATCGACCTCGCTGGCCCGGTATGCCGCGTCAGGGGCGCGAAAGCCGCACGATGGGCAGTACGCCTTGCCGATGTGGTTAAACCGCCAGTACTCCCAGCTGAGCGCGTGGTCGCAGACGGGGCAGTTCGCCACATCCACCGCAGCACCCCTCGGCCGCTCGCCATCGCTGGGCAGCCGGTCGACCGCAAAATGGGCGCGCGGATTCGCCTCTGCCCCGATCGAGCTGGCGATCAGGTCGTCGGCATTCAGCACGAGACGGGTGGATGCCGAAAGAGCCGAGGAGATAATCCAGGCGATGTAAGACGGGTGAGCGTTTCGCCTGATCGAATCCCGTGTGAGGTTCAGGCAGAGCAAAAGTTCGGGCCGCAGCCCGGGCAGGATGAGCCTCGCCGATCGCTCATCCATCTCGAGGACTGCGACATCAGCTCTCGACCTACCCGTCCAGGTCACCGCATCGATGAGCGTCATGATGACGCCTGCTGCCAGATTTGAGCCGCTGCGATTGCTGGCGACGCGCAAACCCTGTGCCTCAAGAGCTTCAGCGATCAGGTTCGACGCGGTCGTCTTGCCATTGGTGCCGGTCACCACGACCACCCGGGCAGGATGACGAATCTCCGCAATGATTCCCGGGTGGATGGCGCGCGCAATGCGCCCGGGAACGTGGGTCCCAGCGCGCCCGACGGCCCGCAGTGCGCGCGCGGAGACCTTCGCTGCCCACACGGCCAGCAGAACGCGCAGCACTCGCCGGCCTACTCGAGGTAGTCGCGCAGCGATTGCGAGCGGGACGGGTGCCGCAGCTTGGCCATCGTCTTCGACTCGATCTGACGGATGCGCTCGCGCGTCACGCCGAAGGTGTCACCGATCTGGTCCAGGGTCTTCGGCATGCCGTCACCGAGCCCAAAACGCATCCGGATGACGCCGGCCTCGCGCTCGCTGAGCGAGTCGAGCAGGCTCTCGAGCTGCTTCTGCAGCATCGTGAACCCGACGGCATCGGCCGGGACAACCGCCTCGGTGTCTTCGATCAGGTCACCGAACTCGCTGTCGCCGTCTTCGCCGAGCGGGGTGTGCAGCGAGATCGGCTCACGGCCGTACTTTTGCACCTCAATGACCTTCTCGGGGGTCATGTCCAACTCGCGCGACAACTCTTCAGGAGTGGGCTCACGACCCAGGTCTTGCAGCATCTGACGCTGAACGCGGGCGAGCTTGTTGATGACCTCGACCATGTGCACCGGGATGCGGATGGTGCGGGCCTGGTCGGCCATGGCGCGGGTGATCGCCTGACGGATCCACCAGGTGGCGTACGTCGAGAACTTGAAGCCCTTGGTGTAGTCGAACTTCTCGACCGCACGAATCAAGCCGAGGTTGCCCTCTTGGATGAGGTCCAAGAACTGCATGCCACGGCCGGTGTAGCGCTTCGCGAGCGACACCACGAGGCGCAGGTTCGCGCCAAGCAGGTGGCTCTTCGCGCGCTGGCCATCGCGGGCTACCCATGACAGCTCTCGACCGAGTGGCGAACGCTTCTCAGCATCCGTCATGTGCGACAACTTCTCTTCGGCGAACAAGCCAGCCTCGATGCGCATCGCGAGCTCGACCTCTTCGGCCGCGTTCAGAAGCGCAACCTTGCCGATCTGCTTCAGGTAGTCCTTGACCGGGTCGGCAGTGGCGCCCGTGATCGCTGACGAATAGACCGGGACGTCGTCTTCGTCTTCGGTCATTGACAACCGGAGCGCCCCGGTAGGAAGCGCCTCGTCGGTGCCCGTCGACTTCGTCTCGTCGTCGTCATCATCGCTGTCGTCAGCCGCCTCGGCGTCAGGATCAGCCGGAGCGTCTTTGTCTGCCTCGGGCTCGTCGGCGACAACCGCCTCTGTGTCGTCCTCGTCGTCGTCTCCGGCAACACCGTCGGCATCAAGTTCTTCGACGTCGGGCCCGTTGTCACTCTTGGCTCCCGCTGCGGAGGCCTTTTTGGCCGACGGCTTCGCGGCAGTGGACTTTGCTGCAGGGGATTTTGCTGCAGTGGCCTTCGCGACCGGTGCCTGTGCAGGAGCGGACTTGGCTGGTGCCTTCGCAACCGCGGCCTTTACCGGTGCCTTGGCGGCAGGTGTTGCCTTGACCGCCAGCGCTGCCTTGGTCGCAGCAGCCTTCGTCGCAACAGCCTTCGTGGCCGCAGTGCGTGCGGGGGGCTTCACGGCCGCCGTCTGAGCAGTCTGACGTGCTGCGGTAGTGGTTGCCGTCTTCGCAGCGGCGGTCTTCGGAGCTGGCTGGTCGTCCTTGACCGGCTCGCTCGCCTTCGTAGTTCGGGTGGCCATGCTGACCCCTTCCAGAGCGGATGCGGGCTGTCGTGCCCGTGGGTACTGGTGCCTTTTTGGGCAGTACTAAGACCCATGTCAAGTCCCGTGTGCCTCCGCGAAGAACGCGAAACCACTACCGGGGACAAAACCGGGTCCTAGGTATCGATTATCACACACCTTTGTCCGGTCAACTGTCGCGAGTAGCGTTGGCGCTTCTCGGTAGCCAGTCAGCCCGGCGGTGCGGTGGGCCGCGCTCGACGCTTCGACCTGAAGAGACGCGACCTGAAGAGTGCAACCCAGAGCGGGGCGATTTCTATTCCCCGCTCTTCGTACATCCGGCGTCGGGTGCGTCGACGAGCGTGAAGCAAACCCACGACGCCGGCACCGACGATCACGAAGGGAACGAGAAACGCGATCCGGAACGAGTCAAATGAATACAGGCTCGACACGGCACCGCTTGCCACCCGAACACTGTCGATGACATCGAGCGCAACTCCGATCAGCAGCATGCTCACGAAGCCACCGAGAAATCCCCCAACATTGACGACTCCGGATGCCGATCCCAGCGCGTGGCTGGGATTGAAACTGCGCGCCAGGTCGAAACCAACGAGCGAACCGGGACCACCCGTGCCGATCGCGATAAACAGCGCGACAACGATGCCGATCGGCGGAGTGCCCGGCCACGCAAGAACGGCGCCGAACAGCACGAAAATTCCGATCACCAGCGTGAGCACCACGTTGCTCCGCCGCAACGGAAAGCGCGCCACCAGAATCCCGACCACGGGACCAGCCAGCACGCTGCCCAGCACCTGCAGCGAGAACACGGTCGCTGCGGTCGGCACGTCGTAGCCCAGGCCAGCGGTGAGAAACGGATAGCCCCACATGATCGACATCAACGTAGGCACGGTGCCACCGACCAGATGCGCCCAGAACCCGAGCTGAGTTCCCGGACGCCGAATGCTGGCCGCGAGTTGCTGCAGCACGCTTGTCGTAGGCAGCGGTCCGGTTGCAGCCGGCGGCTCGCCTCGCCGCACCAGAGCCAGCGCCACCGCAGAGGCAACAACGGACGCCCCGCTCGCGACCAGCAGCCCCGGCTGCCAGCCCAGCGAGTGCAGCAGGAGAGCAAAGGGCACGGCCGAGACGATCTGGCCGAACTGGCCGATGATTCCGACCCACTGACTGAGCTGCGGCACCACCCGGCCACGGAACCAGTTGGGAAGCAGACGGATCACCGAGACGAACGTCGCTGCATCCCCGATTCCCACCAGAACGCGCGCCAAGATCGCGACACCGATCGACGGAGAGAACGCCAAGACCGTCTGTCCGGCAGCCATCACCAGCGCGCCACAGACGATCAACGTGCGCGGACCGATGCGATCCACCAGAATTCCGACCGGAATCTGCAAAGCGGCGTACACAATGATCTGAACGACGGCGACCGTCGATACCGTCGCAGCATTGACGTGGAAGCGCTCCGTCGCGTCGACGCTCAGTACGCCGAAAGATGTGCGTTGTGTGACGCCAATGAGGTACGCGAATACCGCGCCGCAGAAGACGATCCACGATCGCGCCGAGTTCACGGTCTCAGGCTAGAGCCGACACAGACAGCGCAGCGGGCAGGCGCTCATATGCCCTCGTCGTGGCGACTCGCCAGAAACTTCTCGAGCTCTGCCGCGATGGTGTCGGCGCTCGGCAGCTCACCACTTTCGTCGACCAACGGCGATGGCAGCGGATTGTCTTCCATATAGCTGTCGTGCCGAGTCTCGAGCGTTCCGACAAGACGCTGCAGCTCTTGGTTTCCTTCGACCTGGTCGTCAACCTTCGAGAGGAATGCGCGATTCTCTTCTCGAAGCCGGTCGGTCGGAAAGATCAGTCCCGTGGCGGCACTGACGCTCTCGAGCGCGGTTACCGCTGCCAACGGGTATTCCGTGTCTGCCAGGTAGTGCGGCACCAGAAGTACGAAGCCCGCGGTCGGATGCCCCAGTTCAGAAAGTCGGAACTCGAGCAAATGCAACGCATTGCCCGGCGCCTGGGTGCGTGGCTTCCATACCGACAGAAGATCAATCAGGTCGAGCCGGTTGCCGCTGACCGTCACACCGATGGGACGGGTGTGAGGCACCGGCATCGGGATGGCGTGCACCCAGGTGGTGTCTTTCACCTCGTACTTGTCGACGAGTTGCAGCACGGCCTCGGTGAAGCGCTCCCACTGAAAGTCCGGCTCGAATCCGGTCAACAGCAGAAACGGCTGGTTCAGCTCATCTTTGACGAGATAGAGAGACAGCTTCAGCGGCGTGTACTCGGTCAGGTGATCCTGATCGAAAAAGATCGTGGGCCGACGCGCACGGTAGTCAAGCAGCGCGTCAGCGTCGAACGTCGCGAGCTCGCGGACCTCGAGGGTATCGAGCAGATATTTGCTGAACTGCGACACTGCAGAGCCTGCGTCGGCAAATCCGGTCAGGCCCGCCACCAGGTGCAGGCCGCGCGGCACCTGGGCGACCTCGAGGGAGAGATCGTAGAGTCCACCCGGATCGCGCATGTCTCGATTCTAAATCGCGGGATACACGGCACGCCGGAACCTCGGGGCCCCGCGTCATGCTGACAGCGAACAGCGAAGTACCGTGGTCGTATGGCCACCCCCACCCTGTTGTTGTCAGCCAGCACCGCTCTCGACGCCGACGCGGACGTGCTCGTCCTCGGTGTGCAGAAGACGGATTCTGGTCCTCGCCTGCTCAGCAGTGACCCCGGCCTCGCCAGCGTCGCCGCCGCTCTCTCTCAGCTCGGGGCAACGGGCGCCGCCGACGAGCTGCGCCGACTGCCGGCCGTTGACGGTTCGAGCACCCCGCTCGCGCTCATCGGTCTCGGCACCGAGGTCACCGCAGACAGTCTGCGCGCGGCAGCGGGTGCTGCCACCCGCCAGTTGCTCGGGATCGAGCGACTGGCATTCGCACTGCCGACAACCACTGCCGCGGAGGTGCAAGCGGTGCTCGAAGGCGCGGGTATCGGCGCGTATGCCTACACCGAATACCGGGTGGCGACGCGAGAGTCCACCAAGACTCCGGCGTCGGTGATCACCGCTCACGTCGATGAGGCGCTTGCCGACGACATGTCTGCGTCGCGGGCGACGGCGATTGTCACCGCCATCTGCCAGGTGCGAGATCTGGTCAACATGCCTCCGTCAGACCTCTATCCCGAGACCCTCGCAGCCGCTGTGGTCGAGTTGGCCGAGGGGCTGCCGGTCGACGTCGAGGTACTCGATGTTGCGGCCCTCGAGGCCGGCGGCTTCGGCGGCATCCTCGGAGTCGGACTCGGATCGAGTCGTGGTCCGCGTCTCGCGGTGGTGCGGTACTCCCCCGAGCACGCGAAGCAACATCTCGCCCTGGTGGGCAAGGGCATCACCTTCGACTCCGGCGGCCTCTCTCTCAAGCCCGCCGCCGCCATGGTCGGGATGAAGTACGACATGACGGGAGCCGCCACCGTTCTGGCCGTGACGCTTGCCGCGGCGCGGCTGGGCCTCCCCGTCCGGATCACGGCATGGCTGTGCATCGCCGAGAACCTCCCGTCCGGCACTGCCGCCCGGCCGAACGACGTGCTGCGCATCCGCGGCGGCAAGACCGTTGAGGTGCTCAACACCGACGCCGAGGGGCGGCTCGTGCTTGCCGATGGTCTCGTGGCCGCGAGCGAAGAGCATCCGGATGCCATCGTCGATGTCGCGACTCTCACCGGGGGCGCTCGGGTGTCGATGGGCGAGCGCTATGTCCCGGTAATGGGTGACGACGCGTTGATTTCCCGCACAATCGCGGCGGGCGCCACGGTCGGTGAGCCGATCTGGCACATGCCGCTGCCACCCGAGCTCCGCAGTGTGCTCGACAGCGACGTCGCCGATATCGCCAACGCCCGACCGGGCAACCCGACGGGCGGCATGCTTGTTGCCGCGCATTTCCTCAAATACTTCGTCGGCTCAGTCAGTGATGCAAAGGATGCGGCTCAGATCCCGTGGGCACATCTCGACATCGCGGGGGCAGCCAACAATGCCGGCAGCCCCCATGGCGAGATCGGAAAGGGCCCGACCGGTGTCATGGTTCGCACACTGATCGCTCTGGCAGAAGATTTTTCGCGGTCATAGTAGGGTCGTTATGGCAAGGAAACCCTTGCCATTGCATGTACCGCACGCCACCCATGAGCGGTACTGATCGAGTGCTATCGCACAAG
>JBDUBG010000077.1:0-3473 GCA_040004215.1 Pseudolysinimonas sp.
GTTTGCCTTGCTTCGACTGGCGCCCGGGGACCCGATCACCATGATCTTGGGCTCTCAGTCGAGCAATCATGAAGCGGTCAAGGCCCTTCGCGAGCGCTATCTGCTCGACCAGCCGCTCCTGGTGCAATACGGCCACTGGCTAGTCAACGCACTCCAGGGCAACCTGGGTGAGTCGTACCTCTTCCGAGATTCGGTCACCACCATGGTCGCCGATCGCCTTCCGACGACCATTTTTCTCGTCCTGTACGGCAGCGTATTGGTGGTTGTTTTCGGATTTTTCCTGGGGCTGTTGGCCGCCCGATCCAACCGCACAGTCGACACCGGCATCTCGACTTTCCTCGCGGTCGCCTTGGCGACTCCGTCGTACGTGATCGCCATCATCTTGATTACGATCTTCTCGTTGTACCTGAATTGGTTTCCCGTGCTGGGGAGCGGAGACGGATTCTTCGACCGGCTCTATCACCTCACCCTTCCCGCGATCACCCTTGCGCTTGCGGCTAGCGCGGCGATGGCGCGAATCACGCGGGCGTCGATCATCGACGAGACCGGCCGCGACCATGTGCTCACCGCGCGAGCGAGAGGGTTCGGCTCCCGACAAATCCTCTGGCGTCATATCGTGCGCAATGCTCTTCTGCCCGTGACCACCATTGCTGGCATCACGGTCGCCTCGCTTGTCGCGGGGACCTTCATCGTCGAGAAGGCCTTCGGGCTCGACGGCATCGGTTCCTTGCTCGTTCTCGCCATCACCCGAAATGACTACCCGACCGTGCAGAGCATCAGCTTCCTGGTCATGTTGGCGTTCCTCGTGATGAATGCAATCGTTGACGTGTTGTACACACTTCTCGATCCCCGGACCCGGGCGGTGACGCGATGACATTCGCCATCACCAAGATCCGCGCCGCCAGCAAGGTACGGCTCACCGCTCGATTCTGGGTACCGGTGTGCGTCGCAGGGGCTTTCGTCGTGATGGCGTTATTTGCTCCGCTCATCTCTCCGCATGATCCGGGGGCGACAAACGTACTGGAATCGCTGCAGCCCCCATCCCCCGAGCATTGGCTTGGCACAGACTCCAGCGGTCGAGATCTGTTGTCGCGCTTGATTAGTGGTTCGCAAACCGCGCTGCTGGGGCCACTCATCGTCGTCCTGTTCGCAACCACTGTCGGCACCCTCCTCGGCATTCTGGGTGCCTGGAACCGCGGCTGGCCCGATTCGCTGATCGGCCGAGTGATCGACCTGATCTTCTCATTCCCGTCGATGTTGCTCGCTCTCGTGCTCGTCGCTGTGTTCTCGCCGGGTCTCGTTCCCGCCGCGATCGCGGTCTCGATCGTTTTCATCGCCCCCGTTACTCGGCTGGTGCGATCGACCGCGCTTCGCGAAGTCAACTCGCCATACGTCGAAGCGCTCCAGGTCGGCGGGATCGGCCCGTGGTCGATTGGCATCCGTCACTTGGTCCCCAACCTCTTGCCGGTGATCATCGCGCAATCGACCACAGCATTCGGCTTCGCAATGGTCGAGTTGGCTGGCATCTCCTATCTCGGACTGGGCGTCCAGGAGCCCACGCCCGACTGGGGGGTCATGATCGAAGCAGGGCAGTCAAGCATCGTCCAGGGGCACCCTCAGGAAGCACTCTTCGCGGGTGCCCTGCTGGTCGTTGCCGTCGTCAGCTTCCTGCTCATCGGCGACTCGCTGTCGTCCCGACCCCGAAGGACGAGGGAATGAGCGATGACCTTTTACGCGTATCTGGACTGACGCTCCGTATCCCCGGTGCGAGCGAGCCGGAGATCCTGCGAGGCGTTTCCCTGACCCTCGACCGCGGCGAAGCGCTGGGAATCGTTGGTGAGTCTGGTTCCGGTAAGTCGATGACCGTGCGAGCGATCATGATGCTCAACCCGGACGGGAGCGAACTCGACGGAAGTATCAGTTACGCAGGGTCCGACGTGCGTGCGATGTCGTCAGCCGCACTCCGTAAGTACCGGCGGTCGCAAGTCGGCATGATCTTCCAGGACCCGCACGCCGCACTCAATCCGGTGCGGAGGATCGGCGACTTCATGACCGAAGTGGCGCGTGACCTCAGCAGGAGCGAGCGTCGGGTTGCTTGGGAGACGTCGACTCAATGGTTGAGTGACGTTGGAATCCGCGATGCGGCCGACGTGATGCGGCGGTTTCCCCACGAACTCTCGGGCGGAATGCTGCAGCGGGTCATGATCGCGTCGGTTGCCTCAAACCGACCAGCCATCATTCTCGCCGACGAAGCGACGACAGCGCTCGATGTCACGACCCAGTCCGATGTGCTCGCTCTATTGGGTGAGCTCCAACGTGATTCAGGTGCGGCGATGGTGCTGATCAGTCACGACATCGAACTCGTGGCCGCGGTCTGCGACCGCATTATTGTGATGTACCGCGGAGGAATCATCGAAGAGCTGACTCCCGCCGAGTTGCGCGCAGGGCAAGCACGGGAGCCATACACCCAGGCGCTCCTCGCCTGCAGGCCGAGCATCTCCGAGCGGTTCCCTGTGCTGCCTGTGGCTGACCCGTCCTTGTGGGCGGGACGATACGAATGACGACACCGGAAAACCCGTGGGCAGTCGAGGCGGTTCACCTCTCCAAGGCCTTCGTGCGCGGTGGCTGGGTGCGCAAGGAGGTGGTCCAGGCGGTCGATGACGTTTCCTTTCAGCTCACAGCAGGCACAACGCTCGCTCTCGTCGGAGAGTCCGGCTCCGGAAAGACCACCGTCGCGAGGATGGTCGCTGGATTAGAAAGCCCGAGCGGCGGCGAGGTACGTTTCTTCGGCCAGCCGCGGGCGACCCGTCCCGGGGCGAAGGACCGTCATGAATTAGCGCGCACCGTGCAGTTGGTGTTTCAGAACCCGTACCGATCGCTTGACCCACGGCAGTCGATCGGATCGGCCATCGAGGAGTTCATCCGGGCGCACTTCGACTGGGACCACACACGGCGAACAGCCCGAGTGACCGAGCTTCTTGAGCTCGTGAGTCTTCCCGACCGGATGCGGACGGCTCTGCCTGGTGAGCTCTCCGGTGGCCAGCGCCAGCGAGCTTGCATCGCGCGCGCACTCGCTACTGAGCCGAGGATTCTCGTCCTCGATGAGGCGGTAGCGGCGCTTGACGTGTCGGTTCAGGCGCAGGTGTTGAACGTGCTTGCTGACGTCCGGGACACCACCGGAGTTTCGTATCTCTTTGTCACGCACGACCTCGCGGTGGTCAGGCAAATCGCTGACGATGTCATCGTCCTCCGGCTGGGTCGTGTCGTTGAGACCGGGCCCGCCGCTCAAGTCCTCGACCAACCGCAGGAGCAGTACACCCGGCTCCTCCGCGACAGTGTGCCGCGCGAAGGATGGGTACCCTCTCGCCGCACTGATCGTTCCCCGGAAACCGGCTTGCCTACGAGCTAGCAATGGGCGGACTCCACCGTATGACTCCGTGATCGGCGTGCGCTGGGTGACAATGGACCATGAG
>JBDUBG010000462.1:0-3472 GCA_040004215.1 Pseudolysinimonas sp.
CTTGGAGCGCAGCTCTCGGGGTCGCTGGGCTGGGTTGATTGTCTGGGGCGGAACCAACCAGAACCGCCCGTGTTCGCGTCGAATCTCCCACCCGTGGTCGTGGGCGAGTAGGTGGTGGTGTTTGCAGAGCAGGATGCCTCTTTCGGCGTCTGTTTCGCCGTGATCCCTGCTCCAGAAGTCGATGTGATGAGCTTCTGTCCACGAGGGCGGTCGATCGCAGTCGATCCACATGCATCCTCCGTCGCGTGCTGCCATTCCGGTGCGGTGACGCGGGGTGAAGAGGCGTTGCTCTCGGCCGACGTTCATGCTCTCTCCGCGATCGTCGAACACGATGGGAACGACCCCGGCTCCACACACGATTCTTTCGACCGTCCGGATCGAGATCGGGTCGTGCTCGCCCTCGATGTAGCCATGCCCGCGGTGAGAGTTCAACGATTCGGCCGTCACAAGAACGCGAACTGCCGGCGGTTTGCCGCCCAACAATCGGGACGGGTCTGCATCGGCACCTTGGCGGAGCAGTTGCAGAAACGCGTCGGAGGCGTACTGCTCGGGGGTGCGCTGATCGGCGCGCACCGCATCCGCCTCAGCTTGCGTTGTGGGGTCGACGAAGCGCGGGCCGCCGCGTTTGGGCGAGGTGAGCCGGTCGAAGACCTCGCCCACGACGGCAGACGATTCCGGGTCAAGATCCCAGGTCAGGCGCCCCATCCCATCGGGCCGTCTCCAGAACTTCAGCCCACGCTGCGCTCGACGGGCACGCTCACGATCGGCAATGCCCGACTCGTCCAGCAGATCACGCAACTCACGAGCACGTCGGTGAAGCCGATCGGCATCGACCGTCAGCGCTTCGTCACACAACTGCTCGGCGGCGACAGCGAGCTCGACGGCTGTTACCCCGTCGGACGGCACGCCCAGACCGTTACGGATCGCCTCTGCCGCAACCGCAGAAAGGGTGCCAGCCGCGACCGCACGACCACCGGCGCCAGCCACGGTCGGTCGCCGAAAACTTGGCCAGTGGCAGCATCCGGAACCGACTGCTGCACCAGCAACCCCGCCTCAACCGCGGTTGTGGCCTCGCGCGCGGTCGCGCCCGTCATCGCCCGCACCAACTCGATCGCCGTGCGATGACCCGAACGCTGAGCCAGCCCATCGTGGCCGAGTTCTGGCGCCGAACGCCGAGCGATCTCACCGGCCGCGATCGCCGCGCGGCCGCCTGCCACCCGGGTGAGGTCGGCCAGAAGGCGCACAGCCTCGCCCAGAGCCTCATCGCTCAACGAGCGGTACCCTTCCACGTCATTGGGCACCGCCGCCGCCGCGTCGACGGCAACAGCAAGCCGCGCGAAGAGGTCGGTCGGGGTGGACATGAGACCATTTTCCCACATCGAACATATGTTCGGTAGTACAAGAACTCCGAGCGAATCAACCTGTGGAGGAAGGGCGGAGACGAACTCCACCCACCCCCTCGCCGGTACGCTGGACCCATGAGCAGCACGCAGATTCGGCCCGGCATCCGATTGGGCGTGGTCGGCGCTACCGGCCAGGTTGGCGCGGTCGTGCGCCAACTTCTCGAAGAGCGTGATGTTCCGATCAGCGAGATCCGCTTCTTTGCCAGCGCACGCAGCGCCGGCTCGACGCTGCCATTTCGCGGCGAGCAGATCACGGTCGAAGATGCGAGCGTCGCCGACCCGAGCGGGCTCGACGTCGCGATCTTCTCGGCGGGCGCCACCATGTCGAAGGTGCAGGCCCCCCGCTTCGCCGCGGCCGGTGTGCTCGTCGTCGACAACTCCAGCGCCTGGCGCATGGACCCCGACGTTCCGCTCGTCGTGAGCGAGGTCAACCCGCACGCGATCGACGAGGCCCTCAGCGCAACGGGCAAGGGCATCATCGCCAACCCGAACTGCACCACGATGGCGGCAATGCCCGTGCTGAAGGTTCTGGATGCCGAGGCGGGCCTCCGTCGGATGATCGTGAGCACGTACCAGGCGGTGTCGGGCGCTGGCCTGGTCGGAGGCGATGAGCTGCTCGAGCAGGCAGCATCCGCAGTCTCACAAGATGCGATCGGGCTCGTGCACGACGGGCGGGCCGTGACGATGCCTGAGCCACACACGTTCGTGAAGCCCATTGCCTTCAACGTGCTGCCGCTCGCTGGCTCGATCGTCGACGACGGTTTGAACGAGACCGACGAAGAGAAGAAGCTCCGCAACGAGAGCCGCAAGATCCTCGAGCTGCCCGAGCTGCTGGTCAGCGGCACCTGCGTGCGCGTTCCGGTCTTCACCGGTCACTCGCTCAGCGTCAACGCGGAGTTCGCCTCGGCCATCACGCCCGAGCGCGCAACTGAGTTGCTGAGGGATGCCGCGGGCGTGCAACTCATGGACGTCCCGACACCGCTCGACGCGGCCGGCATCGACCCGAGCCTGGTCGGGCGCATCCGTCACGACGAGGGAGTTCCCGGCGACCGCGGCCTCGCCCTCTTCATCTCGAACGACAACCTGCGCAAGGGCGCCGCGCTGAACGCTGTGCAGATCGTCGAACTGGTCGCGGCGAAGCTCGGGACCGAACAGCCGGTCGGCTGACCCCTCGGCGGCGAGGGCGGCTCCGAACCTTCGGCATGACGTTTCGTGCCATCGTGGCTATTGCGGCCACCGTGGTGCTCGCCGTGAGTGTGCTCAACGCGTGCACGGCCGAGCCGGCGCCCGCGACATCCACCAGCAAGGAGGCCACGCTGCCTGCAGACGCCCCCGTCGTCGCGTTCTATGGCGACTCGTACACGCTCGGCACCGGAGCGAGCGCCGAATCGAAGCGTTGGTCGACGATCATCTGCGCCCAGCGGGGCTGGAGTGAGTTCAATCCCAGCGTGAACGGGCTCGGATTCGTCAACAACCGTGCTGCTGACGGCGTTGACGAGCCGGCGCTGATCGTGGCGCAGCATCCCGACATCGTGTTCGTCACGATGGGACTAAACGACAACTTCAGCTACGCACGATCAGCCGCACAGATTCATCGCGCGATCATCGGCGACCTGGCGGGGCTCAAGAAGCAACTTCCGAATGCCAGATTCATCGTGGTCGAGCCGTTCTGGTACACCGATGCGCGGCCGAAGTCGCTGACCGTGATCATCAACTGGGTGCACGAGGAGGCGATTGCGATCGGTGCCGACTACATCGCGGGCGCCTCGCACTGGATCGAGCATCATCCGGAGTGGATGGCCGTCGACGGTCTGCACCCGAATGACGCCGGCTACGCACACATGGCAGTCGAGATGGATGCTGCGCTGACCAAGCTCGGCCTCTGACCGCGCCTTAGACTGGATGACGTGTCTACACCCGTCGACGTCGCCCTGATCGGCGGCGGCATCATGAGCGCGACGCTGGGAGCTTTGCTCCATCAGTTGGAGCCCACCTGGACGATCACCATTCTCGAGGCCCTCGGCGACGTTGCCCTGGAGAGTTCGAACCCGTGGAACAACGCCGGCACC
>JBDUBG010000040.1:0-3470 GCA_040004215.1 Pseudolysinimonas sp.
GGTTGATGGCGCCGTTGACGTTGGTGTCGAAGGCCTCGTCGATCGGCGGGTCGAACGAGACGACCGACGCCGAGTGGATCACGACGTCGAGATCCTTCGGGAGCGGGGGGATTGATCCCATCGCTCCCTCGACGATGCGCACGCGCTCGCGGGAGGCCTTCGCAACTGCCTCGTCGCCCACCCTGTCGCGCCAGGATTGGAACACCGGCTTGGCGAGCAGCTCGGCGACGCGGGCTGCCGTGTCGTCGCCCGCCTTGGTGCGCACCAGGATCGAGACGGTCGTCTCGGGGTGCGACGACAGCAGTCGTTCGAGCACGGCCTGCCCGACGAAGCCCGTAGCTCCGGTCAGAAAGACGTGCGCCCGGCCAAGATCGGTCGTCGCTCGCTTCGGTGTCACGGAATGAGTCTCGCAGAAATGGTCGGCGCGACGGGTGCTAACCCAGGAAGCGCGGCGATGAGCCCTTGGATCCTGGCGACCTCAGCTCGGCCATTCTCGGTTCCAAACACGATCTGGTCGAAGAAGGTGCGGTCGTCATCCGAGTGCTCGACGGCACCGATCGGCCAGACCGCGGTCTTGAGCTCACGCTGAGCCAGCCTGCGGGCTCGCGGCGAGGCGGCGAGGCGGCGCTTGGCCTCTTCCGACAGGAAGGCGATGTGCCGGTCCTTAATCTCATTGATCATGGCGACGATCGCGTTCAGGCTGGTCGCCAGCTCGCCGAGCCTGCGGTATGCCGCCTGGGTGATCCATTCGTCGACGAGCCCCGTGGTCACGTGGGCGGCCACGATCTGCGGGCCGTCGATGTTGCCTTGGATGGCGCGCATGACCGGGCCGCGACGCTCTTTGCGTTCCAGCACGACGGTGCGTATTCCGCCAGCCGGGGCTGAGGAGTGCCGGTCGTCGCCGGTGGCTTCGAGCACGGCGTCGAGGGCGTCAGCGATCCAAAACTTCTCGAATGCCCACGTGCTGAGGAAGGCAGTCACTCGCGCATCTTTGTGGGTAGCGGTAACGAGCACGTTGCGCATGCGCTGCATGGTTGAGCGCTCAAGATCGCGCAGCAGGCGCAGCAGACGGATCGCGTCGACGGTCAGCCCCGACGCCGTGACCTGCTCGAGGTCGAGCTCGCCACGGTGGCTGGCGCGGGCGGTTCTCGCAAACTCGCGCACATCGAAGCCGCCATCTTCGAGCGACTGCCCGTCGGTCAGGGGCGGTTGGAACGCGATCTCGTGAGCAACGAAGTCGGTCGAGGATTCGGAATCTGAGCTGCGCCGAGTCATGAGATGAGGCCTTTCCTGGTGCGGGCGAAGCCGCCCGCGGCGGGAACGGTGCTCAGTTGCACCGTATCGTAACGGCTATGGGAACGGCTCTGGTCACGGGTGGCACATCCGGCATCGGGGCTGAGTTCGCGCGCCAGCTGGCCGGCCGCGGGCATGACATCGTGCTGGTTGCCCGCGATACCGGGCGGCTGGATGCCATGGCCGCTGAACTGCGAGCGCTCGGCCGTTCGGTCGAGATCCTGGTCGCCGATCTGGCCGACCCGAGCGACACGGATCGCGTGGCGGCCCGGCTGGGCGACCGCGAGCATCCCATCGACTACTTCATCAACAACGCAGGATTTCGCGTGACGAGCCGCTTGGCCAGCCCCGATGTCGCCGAGCACGACCGTGCCCTCAACGTGATGGTGCGGGCGGTGCTGGTGCTCGGCGGAGCGGCGGCTCCTGGCATGCGCGACCGGGGGGCCGGCGCGATCGTCAACGTCGCGAGCATCAATGGGCAGCTGCGCCTGAGCGGCTACTCGGCGATCAAGGCCTGGGTGCGGGTCTACAGCGAGAGCCTGTCCAACGAGCTGCGCCGCAGCGGCGTGACCGTCACGGCACTCATGCCGGGTTGGGTGCGCACGGAGTTTCATCAGCGTGCCGGCTCGACGAAAGGGGAGGCGGGTCGCGGCGGCATTCCGAACTTCTTGTGGCTCGAGCCCGAACTCTTGGTGCGCGAGTGCCTCCGCGATGTAGACAGGGGTCGGGTGATCTCCATACCGACGATTCGGTACCGATTCCTTTCTTGGTTGCTCAAGCACCTTCCCGACGCCACCGTGCGGTGGGTCTCGCGCGGCATTAGCCTGAGTCGGAGCAACGCGGCCGAAAACTGACCGTGGTCGTACGTCTCGCAGGATCGAAGTCAGGAAGGAAGCGCATGGCCGACAAGACACCGCGCAACCGCTTTACTTCGCGCGGCCACGCCGCGGCCAGGTTCGTCGCACAGCGCGGCATCCTCAAGGGCTTCGTCTGGGGGACGATGCGGGTCACCGTCGTCGACACCCAGAAGCTGAAGGGCGTCAAGCGCCCGTTCGTCGCCGTTGCCAACCACTCCAGCCACCTCGACGCACCGCTGATCATGGGGGCGCTGCCCCGGCCGCTTGCCCGGTACCTCGCCGCAGGCGCCGCGGGCGACTACTTCTTCGATGTCTGGTGGCGGCGCGGGTTGACCGCGTTGTTCTTCAACGCCTTCCCGGTCGACCGCAGTGGCAAAAACCCGCGCAACGTCAACGCCAAGATGCTGCTCGAACACGACGTCCCGGTGCTCGTCTTCCCCGAGGGCACGCGCTCCAAAGACGGCAAGATGGGGCATTTCAAGCCGGGTGGTGCGGCTCTCGCGACCGCGACAGGGGTTCCGGTGATCCCGATCGCGATCATCGGCGCTCACGAAGCCCACCCGCGAGGGTCTAAGTGGCCCAAAGCCGGCATGCCACTTGGGGTGGTGTTCGGAGCGCCGATGCGCGCGAACGAGAAAGAGAACCCGACCGAGTTCATGGCGCGCGTGCGCACGGTGATCGCCGGCCTGCTTGAACAGCATTCCGCCCGTATCCTGGGCAGCACGGCGCTGGGGAAAAACTCAGAGGGAGAAAAATCGTGACCGACGTACAGCACATGAAGTGGTGGGGATGGGGCATTGAAGGCTCCGGGTTCCACTGGGAGGACAAGCCGGGCTTTGCCCCGTTCGTTCAGTACGCCGTGGGTCTCGACCTGCACACGGCTCCGGTCGTCGGCATGCCGGAGTTCGACAAGCTGAACGTCGCGACGTCCCTCGCGTCTGCGGCATTCACCGCGTCCCTGGCGAGCGTTGTCGGCGAAGACAACGTCACGACCGACAAGATGGAACGCGTCGTGCACACCTACGGTAAGAGCATCCGTGACTTGATCCGGGTGCGCGCCAACCTCATCGAGCGCACCCCCGACGTCGTGGTCTACCCGGCCGACGAAGACGAGGTGCAACGGGTCGTCGACCTGGCCGTCGCGGCGGATGCCGTGATCATCCCGTTCGGCGGGGGCAGCAACATCGCCAGCAGTCTTGAGCCGCGCAGCGATGAGACCCGCGTCGTTCTCTCCCTTGACATGGGACGGATGCGCGAACTCATCGACATCGATGACGAGTCTGGTCTCGCCCGCATCCAGGCCGGCGCGCTCGGCCCCGA
>JBDUBG010000080.1:0-3465 GCA_040004215.1 Pseudolysinimonas sp.
TCCCTACTCAGCTGTCGTCGGCGCAGCAGACACAATCACGACCTTGCCGCGCAGGTGTCCGGTCTCCAAGCGACGGAAGGCCTCAGCTACCTCGTCGAACGCGAACGAGGCAGCGATCGGCAGCTCGATGTCGCCGCCGACGACCAGGGCGGCGAGCGCATCCAGGGTCGCGATGCTGGTGGGCCCGCGCCCGACCCGGCGGATTCCGAACTCGCTGGGATCCATTGCATTGGTGTTGATCCGGTGCGGCGAGACGCCCAGCTCAAGAAATTGACGCACCGTGTTCGAACCTTGCAGGTCGAAGGCAGCGGTGACTCCGTCGGGTGCGAGTATGCGCACCGCGTCGACGAGCCCGGGGCCGTACTCGACCGGTTCGATTCCGCGCGAGCGCAGCCAGTCGTGGTTGCCCAGCGATGCGCTGCCGATGACCCGGACGCCTCGCAGCACCGCGAGCTGTGACAGCACGCCGCCGACTCCCCCGGCTGCCGCACTGACCAAGATAGTGTCGCCGGCACGAAGCGGCTGCGAGGCAAGCGCGTCCCACGCGGTCTGGCCGACGAGGGCGAGACCTCCGGCGACGTCCCACCCGAGCTCGGCGGGCTTGCGTGCGAAGACGGCCTCTTCTGCCACGAGGTGGGTCTGGAACGCGCCATCCGGAACCGTACCAAAGACCTCGTCGCCGAGTCTCAGTCGTGAGACACCGGGCCCGACCGCCTCGACGATGCCGGCGAGCTCGCGCCCGGTGCCGGTCGGGAAGGTGACAACGTACTGCCGGCCGCCCTCGCGACGCTTGTAATCGGCGGGATTCAGGCCGGCAGCGCGCAACGCGACGCGTACCTCACCGGCGCCAGGCTGCTCGAGCGGCTCATCGACCAGTTCGAGCACCTCCGGGCCGCCGAAACGGATGAAGCGGACAACGTGATTCACAACTCTGATCGTATGCGTCGGTCTGATCACGGGGGGTTGACCTCCACGAAGCACGGGTGCACCCTTTACCCAGTACAACTCATCGCCCAGCAGAGCCGGAGTCATTGACCCGCCGCTGGGCGATGAGTCTGTAGGGGCCGGTTCGTGGTCTGATGGGCGCATGCCCGTTCGAATCCTCGACTATTCCGCCCTGACTGAGCCAGTCTCGCGGGCAGACATCGCCGCGTGGCGCACTCAGGCCCGTGCATCTGGGGCACAGTGGGCTTCGAACGCCAGCTCAATCGGCGCGATCATCGTGGCGGCCGTCGTGGGGCTGTTCGTCATCTTCATGCTCGGCGGCGTGCTGGCATCGTTTCTCACCGAGGGCATCCGCAACGGCAATGCCATCGGCATCGTCTTTCCCGGGGTCTTCGTGGCAGTCTTCGTGGCGATCGCGATCGGACCGCTGCGCGCGCGGTTCGCGCACGGCGGCCGGTGGGAGAAGTGGTTCCGCCTCGACCGATTCGCCGGCGCCAACCAGATGACGTTTCGCCCCATGGATATCGCTCCGGCATACCCGGGAGAGATCTTCCATCTCGGTCGCAACGGGGTGGTGGTCGAGCACCTGATGGCAGGCGGAGGAACAGCAGACAGTCACTTTCTTGACCTGGCCAACTACCGCTACATCACCGGATCGGGCAAGAGCCAGGCCACGCACAACTGGGGCTTTCTCGCCCTGGCCCTCGACCGCGCGATGCCCAACATCGTGCTCGACTCGAGGGCCAACAACAGCCTGTTCGGCAGCAACCTGCCGGCGGTGCTCGACAGAAAGCAGATCTTGCGCCTCGAGGGCGACTTCAACGAGCACTTCACGCTGTACTGCCCGCAGCAGTACGAGCAAGATGCGCTCTACATCTTCACGCCCGACCTGATGGCCCTGCTGATCGACGAGGCCTCTCCGTACGACGTCGAACTGGTCGATCAGTGGATGTTCGTCTACTCGTCACGGCCCTTCGACATGACAGAACCGGCGGTGCTGCAGCGCCTGTTCAGGATCGCAGACACCGTGGGAGCGAAGGCCCTCAGCCAAACCGACCACTACGCAGACGACCGCATCGGCGATCCTGCCATCAACCTGGTCGCGCCGCAGGGCGCCCGCCTCAAGCGGGGCATCTCGCTGCTCGGGGTCGTGCTGGTCGCGGGCTTCGTTGCGCTCTGGGGCTGGACGTTCGCCAGCAACTTCTTCCGCTAGTCCTTGAGGCGCGCTCCACGCTAGATCGCCGGAGCGCTCCCGGCACCCGGTACCACCGGCGCCGCGGCGAGAGCCGCCACCAGCGCCGTACGCTCCGCGGTGATCTTGCCGAGCAGCACTGCCTCGTCGGCTTGCGCAGACACATGGTCGCGCTGAACGACGATGCGGTTGCGCGTGAATGCCAGGCGCGTGACATCCCGAATGTAGGTCCTCATCTGCGCGCCCTGCCCGTGGCTCTTTGCCCAACTCAGCGAGCGACGGCGCCCGGCAGGAGTGGCAAGACTCTCCACTTCGGCCGAGTTGAACCACCCGGCGGCCGCGTACTCGCCCAGCCTCATCTGAGTGAGCCGCACTTCTCGTCGCCGAAGTAGCACCACCCCGACCAGGGCAATCGCGAACAGCGGCACCTGAACCAAGGCGTAGTAGCCATAGAAGTCGTAGACGATACCGAGCGCGCCGTTCCACAGCGCATGAAGCAGGATCGCGGGGATCAGACCCACGAAAAACAAGCCGATGCCCAGAATGCGATTGCCCTGCCGGGCCGCGATTCCGATGAACACACCGGTCATCGCGGTGAACATGACGTGCGCGAACGGCGAGAGCAGCCCACGGATGAAGAAGATCTCGGCCACAGAACCGTCGAAGCCGCCCTCGGTCGAGATCTGCAACCCGAAATACTGGATGTTCTCGCTAAACGCGAACCCGCCCGCGACAACTGCCGCATAGACAATGCCATCGACCGGCCCGTCGAAGTACTTGCGCGCGACCAAGAAAATCACCAGCACGCCGAGCCCCTTTGCCGACTCTTCGACGATCGGTGCCTGCACGACCGACTGCAGCAACTCGGTCGCGCTGGTCGAGCCGCCATTCGCGTGGATGGTGATCTGCGCCGCCGTGTCCACGGTGAGCGCCAGCACGATCGAGACACCCGCGCCCCAGAAGAAGGCGAACAACAGGATGCCGAACGGCTCCGGCTCCCAGCGGTCGATCCAGCGGATGCCGATCAGCACGATCGTCAGCGGAATGAGCGCCAAAATCCCGCCGACGAAGGTGAGACCCGGACCCAGAAACGACAGGAAGTAGACCACGACAATCAGCACGGCGATGCCGACCACGATGAAGCCGATGATGCCGACGATCAGCAAGGTCGAGCGGTGCGGAGCCGGCTGGGCGAGCTGCGGATGCGCCGGCTCGAGTGTGCTCGCCTGCACCTCAGCTGGCGCCTCGGGGGCTGCCATACCGGCGGTCGGGTGAGAGTGCGTGGCCGTCATGGCTCACACCCTACTTCGGTTCGTCAGTTCTGCTGC
>JBDUBG010000210.1:0-3449 GCA_040004215.1 Pseudolysinimonas sp.
GCGAAGAAGCGTGGATTTAGAACCCGGTGTCGCGGGCGTGGTGTCGGCTTTTGTCATGAGCTGCGCTGCTCTTTTCTCTGGGGGTCGGCCTTCGGGAATGAATGGTATGTCTGACGTTAGACGTCTGTCAATCGTGATGATCTGACGCTTCTCGACTTCGTGAGTCCGAGAAATTGGGGAAGGGAGCGGGTCATAGCCCGGCCCCGAGTTCTGCCGCATCAGCGAGCGCAGTCCTGACGTCTTCTGACGTCCAGTGCCCGCTGAGGAACGCCAGGTCTGCAATGGTGAACCGGTTGCGCATGAGATGGCAGTTGGTCAGCGCCCACACGACGTCGTCAGGATCCGCGGCGTTCTCGAGCTCGCTGAAGCGCGTCGGCGCTCCGGCGGCGCGCAGCGCCTCCACGATGCGATCTGGCGTCTCGACTAGTCCGGCGAGCACGCGATCGTGAGGGGCCCAGTTCGCCATCGCTGCGGCGATCCTGGCGGGTCCGTCGGTGGATCGGAGGTGCTCGACCTTCTTCGAATAGTCGGACCAGCACTCGGTGGCGGTGGCACCGTCGGCGTCCATCCGGTCGAAGGCGGCGCGCACGATTCGCTCGGCCTCTGCCGGGTGGGGCAGGGCCAGCGGCTCGAGTGATCCATCGGCGAGGCGTTCACGCATCCGCTGCCAGAGGATCGCCACGACCACCGTCGCGACGCCCACTTGTGCACCGTGGTGGGCACTGGCCCTGCCCCGCGCGCTGGCTGCCATGTCGAGCAGGTGGCTGACCGTGTGCTCCATGCCAGACGACGGGGATGTCTGACCTGCAACCCCCATCGAGATCCCACTGAGCGTCACGAACTCTGCCAGCGTCGAGAGCGCAGCGGGATCGGACGACCCCACTCCCGCAGCGATCCCCCGCAACTCGTCACCGTAGCGTCTCGTCATCATGGCTGCCTCGCTCGACCAGCCGCGATCCATTTCGACCAGCGACGAGAGATACCAGTCGGCAGGCGCGGTGAACATCGAGATCATGTCACCCAGTCCCGAGCGGTTGAGCACAGCCGGGGCGCCCTGCAACACGTCGGCGTCGACCAGGAGCGCGGTTGGCCAGCCCGAGTGGGTAGTCCGTTTGACCCCGTTGATCAGCAATACCGACTGATCGTCGGCGAATCCGTTGACGGATGCCGCGGTCTGCACCACCACATGAGGCCGACCCGCTGCGGCGACCTTGCCGATGTCGCAGAGAGTGCCGGAGCCCACGGTCACAACGACATCCGCCTCGCGGCATCCCTCAACGGCGGCGGCGACGGTCCGCTCGTCGGCGTGCACATCGCCTTCTAACAGGACATGGGTGACCGAGCCCAGGGATTCGAGCACCTGGAGGACCGTCGGCTTCACGACGCCGCCGGATGCGGCTCGATACTCGACCCGATCGGTCAGCACCGCGATGCGTTCGTGCGCCGGCAACACTCGGATCGTCTCGGCGAGTGCGCGTAGTGCACCGACACCGATCCCGATCGTCTGGATTCCGACGGCGGGATGCGAGCGGAAGCGCTCGAGATCGGAAGGGAGCGTCACGTTCGCGACCCGTCGGTCGGCACGGACTCGAGTGCGTCGAAAGCGGCGCGATAGTCGCGATACGCGTCGTCGTATGCCTCGGCGTTCGTTTCGTCGGGATCCACGGTGACCGGGTGCAACTGTACGACCGTGTCGACCGCCTGCGCGAGGTCGGCAAACGTTCCTGCGGCCACTGCGGCGAGCAGCGCTCCCCCGGCGGCGCTGGTTTCCTCAGTCGTTACGCGGGTGATCGAGGTGCGGCACAGCGTGGCCTTGATGGTGAGCCACAGCGAACTGCGGGCGCCACCTCCTACGACACGCAATGACTCGGCAAGGCCGAGTGCCCGCAGCCGGTCGTAGATGTCGCGAAACGCGAAGCTGTTCGCCTCGACGATCGCGCGCGCCAGGTCGGAGTCGTCGTGATTCATCGAGAGGCCGACGAAGCTGCCGCGCATCGCGTCGTTCCACCGGGGTGCCATCGACCCCGTCAACGCGGGGATGAACCGCACCCCGCGTGCTCCTGGCTCCGAGCTATTCGCCAGGTCGAAGAACTCCTGTTGACTCACGTGGAGCACGTTCTTGGCGAACCACAGGGTGTTGCCACCCGAGACGAATCCCGGGTTCTCGATCAGATACTGCCCGTCCACCGCGTGCGCGTGCGTCTCGACCAGTCGGGTCTCGTCGAAGACCGGAGTCACGCTGGCGACCCCGACCGGCTCGGCAGTGCCCACGATGTCGATCACGACCCCCGGATGCACACCGCCAGCCCCGAGGCACGACGCGTGATCATCACCCGTGCTCACGACCACCAGGCAGTTCGTTGTCAGGCCGAGCGCTTCGGCGGCTTCAGCGGTGAGGTTGCCCGCGACGTCCGTTGCGCGCCCGATCTCGGGGAGCTTGGCGCGGTCGAGCCGCGCCGCCTCGATGAGCTCATCGCTCCAGTCCCTCGCCACGACGTCGTAGAGGAGGCTTGACGATGCGTTGGCATGATCCTGGATGGAGCGCCCGGTCAGCCACGCTAATGCGTACCCGCCGACGGAGGGCAGCGACACCGACTCCCGGTAGATCTCCGGCTCGTTGTCAGACAGCCACATGATCTTCGGGGCGGTGTGCGAGGCGTCGAGGTTGAGTCCCGTGCGTTCGAAGATCAGCTCCGAACTCATGGCGTGCCCGAGGCGTTGCACTTGCGCGGTAGCTCGGCGATCGAGCCAGATGATCGCGTTGCGAAGTGGCCGCAGCCCAGGGCCGATGGCCACCACGCCATCCACCTGACTTGACAGGCCAATATGGGTGACCTCCGCAGCAGCGACGCCAGTCTGAGCAAGAACGGCGTGGATGCTGTGGGCAAGTCCCTCGCGGTACACCGCGGGGTCCTGCTCGGCCCACCCGCTCTGCGGGTGCAGCATCGCGTACGGAGCATTCGCGGAGCCGAGCAGCGCACCATCCGGCGACATGAGCACGGCCTTCGCGCTCTGCGAGCCGAGGTCGCAGCCGATCACGTAGCCCACGAAATGCTCCTTCGTACTTCTCGCGTCGTCGCCGGGGGGAAGATGTCAGACGTCTGATCACGAGGCTAGGGGTACACCGCGGGTCGCGTCAATCCGTACCCACACTCGTTTTCTAGTGGGGACTGGAGCGCCGGTTGAGCCACATTTCGAAGACGTCGCTCGTGTGCCATTCGAAGGAAGCCAACACGGGCTCTCCCTCGCGGTCGAAGTCCGTCTCGTCGAAGTAGAGCAGGGGGGCACCCTCCTTGACGTTCAGCAACTCGCTCTCGCGCGCGCCAGCCAGGACGGGCAGCAGCCGGGCACGGCCAGCGCGAGCGCCGCGGCTCGCGTCCTCCAACATGTCGAAGAGCGACGGCCCCAGATTGCCGCGGATCTGCTCCGGAACGATCTCGAGCGGGATC
>JBDUBG010000221.1:0-3443 GCA_040004215.1 Pseudolysinimonas sp.
CGGCAACCTGGTGCAACTGCTGCTCATGCGCCGAATCCAGCTGGCTGGCCACAAGCCTCTCGGCTTGATTGGCGGATCGACCGGCCTCATCGGCGATCCGCGCCCGACTGCCGAGCGCACCCTGAACACCAAAGACACCGTCGCCGAGTGGGTCGGATACTTACGTGCGCAGGTTGAGCGTTACCTGAGTTTCGACGGCGAAAACGCCGCCCAGATGGTGAACAACCTCGACTGGACGCGCGGCCTCAGCGCCATCGACTTTCTGCGCGACATCGGCAAGCACTACCGCGTTGGCACGATGCTCAAGAAAGATGCGGTCAGCGCGCGCCTGAACAGCGATGCCGGCATCAGCTACACCGAGTTCAGTTACCAGATCTTGCAGGGCTTCGACTACCTCGAGCTCTACCGGCAGTACGGCTGCGTGATGCAAACCGGTGGCAGCGATCAGTGGGGCAACCTGACAAGCGGCACTGACCTGATTCACCGCGCAGAGGGTGTGTCAGTGCACGCCATCGGCACGCCGCTGATTACTAACTCCGACGGCACCAAGTTCGGCAAGAGTGAGGGCAACGCGATCTGGCTCGACGACTCCATGACCAGCCCATACGCCTTTTACCAGTTCTGGCTCAACACCGATGACGCCGATGTAGTTGAGCGACTCAAGATCTTCACCTTTCTGAGTCGCGCTGAGATCGAGCGGCTTGCTGAGGTCGTCGCGGCTGAGCCTTTCCGACGCGAGGCGCAGCGCGCACTGGCAGACGAAGTCAGCGAACTGGTGCACGGGCGGGCCGCAACTGATTCCGTGATCGCGGCATCCGAGGCGCTGTTCGGGCAGGGTGATCTTTCGGGGCTGGATGCGGCAACCCTCCGTTCGGCCATCGCGGAGTTGCCCAGCGCAAGAGGCTCGGCCGAGTCGCCGGTCGCACAGCTCCTGGTGGACTCGGGACTCACCTCGAGCCTCGGCGAGTCCCGGCGCGCGATCGAGCAGGGCGGTGTGTACCTCAACAATGAGCGGGTCGAGGATGCAGCCGCTCTCCTCGGGAGCGCCGTTCTCGCCGGCGGCATCGCGGTGCTGCGGCGCGGCAAGCGAACACTCGCAGGAGTCGTGACATCGTGAACGAAACGATCGACCTTCAGCCAGGTCGTGTCGACTCGCCAGTCACGTGTCTTATGCTCACCTCGGGGGGAGGCGCCCAATGGATGCCATAGATACCGCAGAGCCGGATGAGTTCGCGCGGCTGCTCGCGCAGTTGAACGGGACGGATGAACCCGAACCCGAACCCGAACCTGAACCTGAACCCGAACCTGATCCAGCGGCCCCGTTGCCGCAGGCCATGCAGGAGGCGGAGCCAGAATCCGCGCCTGTTGTACCCGCGCCTGTGGCACCTGCGTTCGTTCCCCCCGCGTTCGTTGCCCCGGTGTTTGCGGCCCGCACTCCTGCCTATCCGTTGCCTCCCAAGCCGGCGACTCCGGTTCCTCCGGCGTTTCCCTCCTCCGTCGCGGCGCCCGACTCGGCGCCCATCGCAGCACCTCCCGTCGCGTCCCCCAGCTCCGAGACGCCCGTCGTGGCGCCCCCCGGCTCCGAGGCGCCCATCGCACCTCCCGTCGCGCCTCTCACCCTCGAGGCGCCCGTCGTCGAGCCCCTCGTCGTGGAGCCCCCCACTGTCACACCCGTCTCGGGCGCCTTTGGAGTGGCTGTGCCGTACCCGGTGCGCGACGCGGTGCCGCAGGTGATGCCTCCCGTCGGGACCGACTCGATCGTGTTCCCTCCCGTCGTTTCGCGCGAAGCAGTGGTCCCTGCGACGTCGGTCCCACCGGCGTCCCGCGCCCCTGAGTTGATGGGTGCTGACGAGTTGGCCGCAGCGCCCCGCACCGTGCAGCAGATAGGGGACCAAGCGCCCCCGCGGGTGACGCCCCTCGTGGCGCCGTCGAACTACGGCGCGCCGTCAGCGGCAGGGGAGCCCGAGCCGGAGCCCGAGCCCACGCCTTCGCCCTCGCTGTCTCGGCCGCAGAACGCGGATCCTGCTCCTGCCACGCCGCTCCCGTCTCCTGCCACGCCGCCGTCATCCGCTGCCGCCCCGTCACCGCCAATGGCCACGCCGCGTTCCGCCTCCTCGACGCCTTCGCCGGCACCTTCCGTGCCGTCGCCTACTCCGCGCGCGACGGTCGACTTCGCGGCCCTCCTCGCCACTCCGACCGGTGCTCACAGCGAAGTCCGGGCGTCAGCCGGCCCTGAGGGGTCAGAGCCCGTCCCGAGTGAAGAGGAACCGGACTTAGGGCGTTCGACCCTGCTGGAGCGGATCGGCCTCGGCCTGTCGGTCGTTGTTGGTCCGGTCGGCCTGATCGTCGGAATCGTCAACGCAGCGCGCAGCGCGCACCGGCGCGGATGGGTGATCGGACTTGTCAGGGCCTCGATCGCGATCGGCGTCGTCATGACGGTCGTGATCGCCATCGGTGGCTACTACCAGTACACCCAGTTCAAACAACAGCAGCAGCACGCTCAGACGGCAGCAGCAAGCGCGGCGTTCTGTGCAGCGATCAAAGCCCAGCCGAGCATGGTCCAGCTGCCCACCTTCGGATGGCCGGCGGTCGCGGCATCCATTCCTGATTCGCTGACCGCGATGCAGGCATACCAGGATCGCTGGGAGAAGCTCGCTAAGGTCTCGCCGGCCGGGATCAAGGCTGACGTTTCGAAGGTGGCAGCTGCTGCGAAGGCGATCATCGCCGATGTGACTGTTGCGCGCACCGTAGACGACCCATCGAATGTCGCAGTGATGTCGTCGCTGGCCTCCACATCTGGGGTGCCCGCGTGGCATTCCGAGTACTGCGGGTAGACGAGCGAACATCGCCTCGGAGCGCGACACGCCCGGGATTCGGCCTAGATTTGGCGTCAGCGCTGTCGCCACGTAATGTAATCCCTTGTCACCCCAAAGGTGCGGGAGAGCCGAAGTGCTCCCCGGCCTCAAGCGGGACACCCACCCACGGCAACACCCTTCGAAGCTCCGAGGATCTTGATCCTTGAAGTCGGACAAGCGGCGAGCCTAGGATGGACCCTCCAAGTGAGTCGGAAACTTTGTTTCCAACCCGTGTCACAGACACGTCAACTTGGTGGTAGGTTAGAGCAGTTGCCCTGAATCCAACCCGAAAAAAGTTGTGATTCTAGCGCGCCCGATCCTTGAGAACTCAACAGCGTGCACTATGTCATATGCCAAAATTAACCTCGTCGACTGACCTCGGTCAGTCGGAGAGATTCCTTTGGATTGACGGATTGTCAGTAGACAATCCTTTAGTCAGATCAAACTCGTCGCGGCCCACTGGTCCCATCCTGATTTTCCTCAGGCTGGTCCGGCAGCCGTGACACAGATGTGCCGCCGACTTCGGTCGACGTGCAATCAAACATTTACGGAGAGTTTGATCCTGGCTCAGGATGAACGCTGGCGGCG
>JBDUBG010000108.1:0-3433 GCA_040004215.1 Pseudolysinimonas sp.
GCTGTTCGCAGCGATCCTCCATAGCTCAATTGGCAGAGCAATCGGCTGTTAACCGGTAGGTTCTTGGTTCGAGTCCAAGTGGGGGAGCTTTTTTGCCCTGAATGCCCGGCCGCAAAGTGGGCATCCCGTACTTGATCGTCTCGGCGACGTCCGGTTCGAGTTCGTGAGTGATGGCCCGCAGTCGCACGAGAATCGCGCGGGCCGCGGGGGATGCATCGGTCAGATACTCGTCAAACGATGCCGTCACCATGAGCCGAGTATGACGGCACGTGTACTCCCGCGGGAGTATCTTGCGCGCGCCCGCCAGCGGACGGCAGCGCGGGACGATCCGCGTAGCATCGAGCCATGTCTGAGCCCGTGGAACCGCCTCACGGCGGCGCGCCACGCAATCGACACCCCAGCCGCGAGCAGCGCAGGCAGTTCGGCGAGGCGATGTGGATGCATCGGCACGAGTACTGGTCGGCCTGGCACGGCGGCCCGACCCCGCCCGAATGGCGGATGCCGCGGTGGGCAAGCCTGTGGATTCCAGTCCTCCTGTCGTTTCTGGTGCAGGTTCCCGTCGCTGTCTGGTTCACCCATTTCTACGCGCAGAGCCCGACACAGGGTCTGATCACGATCGGCATTGCGCTGATCGGCCCAGTCGCGTTGATCGCGGCACGGCGGTTTCCTGGCCCGGTGGTCGCGGTCACCGCCATCGGCGCATCTCTCGACCTCATCGTCAACGAACATGTCGGGCCGCCATACCTCGCATTGGCGTTTGGCATCGTCAGCGCGATCGTGCGGGATGCGCGCATCTGGGCATGGGTATCGATCGCGGTGGCCTGGGTTGCCACGATTGCGGTAGCTCTCGTTGTCGGCAACGACCGTCTGACCGCTGGCAGGATCGCGGGCACCACCCTCGGCATTCTGATCGTGGTCGGCCTTGGCGAGGGAATCCGCAGCAGGCGTGAACGCGTCGCAGAGTTTCGGCGCCGAGTGAGCCAACGTCGGCAGACCGAGGTGCAGGCCGAGCGCGTCAGGATCGCGCGCGAGTTGCACGATGTTCTGGCGCATTCGCTCAGCCAGATCAACGTGCAGGCGAGTGTGGGCTTGCATCTCATGGAGAAGCAGCCAGACAGGGCCAAGGAGGCTCTCGCCAGCATCAAGGAGACGAGCAAAACGGCGCTCGACGAGGTGCGCACTGTCCTCGGCGTTCTGCGCGCGGAGGGCGGCGCTGACCCGAGCGCGCCGCTGGTGCCTGAGCCCGATCTGAGCCGGCTGGCGGGGCTTGCGGCTTCCGTCACGGCGCAGGGTGTCGAGGTGCGTCTTGACGATCGGCTCCTCGCCGAGCAGGTGCCCAAGCCGGTGCAGCTCGCCCTCTATCGCATCGCGCAAGAGTCGCTCACGAACGTCACCCGGCACGCAGATGGAGCGACGCACGCGACCATCTCCCTCGAACGCCGCGACGGCATGTACCGCCTTGAGGTGCGTGACGACGGGTCAGGAGACCCGGCGGCCGCGAGGGAGTCGGGCGGACGTGGCGTGCTCGGCATGCGAGAGCGTGCGGAGCTACTCGGCGGTCGGCTGAGCGCCGGACCGGGGGAGAGCGGCGGGTTTGCTGTCGTCGCCGAGCTGCCCGTGACCATCGACCAGAAGGTGACGACATGACCATCCGCGTGGCGCTGGCGGATGACCAGCAGCTGATCCGCGCCGGGTTCAGGAGCCTGCTCGAGGCCGAACCGGATCTCAAGGTCGTCGGCGAGGCAGCAACGGGGCGCGAGGCGGTCGCCCTCGTCGCGCGCGAGCGACCCGACGTCGTGCTCATGGACATCCGGATGCCCGATGGAGACGGGCTCTGGGCAACAGAGCAGATCGTCGCGAACCCGCAACTTTCGGGCACGCGCGTGGTGGTGGTCACCACTTTCGAGCTCGACGAGTACGTGGCGCAGGCGATCCGCGCTGGAGCCAGCGGCTTCCTCGTCAAAGACACCGAACCGGTTGAGCTGATCCGCGCGGTGCACGTCGGCGCCGGCGGCGATGCCTTGCTCAGTCCGCGGGTCACGAAACGGTTGCTTGAGCGGGTGGCCGGCACCTTCCACCAGCCTCCCGACACGTCGAGGCTGTCGGTGCTGACCGACCGAGAGCGCGAGGTGCTCGGCCTCGTCGGGCAGGGACTCAACAACGACGAGATCGGCCGCGAGCTCGTTCTCAGCCCGCTTACTGCCAAGACGCACGTCTCGCGCATTATGTCGAAACTGCTGGCGCGCGACCGAGTGCAGCTCGTCGTGATCGCCTATGAGACCGGACTCGTCACGGCGGGGGCAAGCGAGTAGCACAAACCGCGTCGAGTACGGTGTCCAGCTCGCACTGCGCCCGGGGGAGTAGACGGAAGCATCCGCCGGGCAGATTCCACGACAAGAGCAGATGGTGAGAGTTGAGACATCGGAGTTCCGCCGGAACTCCCCAACAATCGAAGGAACGCATCGTGTTCACATCGCTTGCTCTCGCAGCCCCCCTCGCGCACCCCGCGCTGGGTTTCGGCTTCGGGCTGCTCTTCGTCATTGGCCATATCTTCTGGTTCTTGGTCATCGTGGCGCTCATTATCGGATTCGCTACTCGCCGCCGCCGCTGGGCGCTTCGGGGGATGGGGCCGTGGGGTCACGGAGGCGCCGGATACGGATACGGCGGCCACGGCTTCTGGGGTGCTGCACAGGCGTCGCGTCAGGCCGAGACCACTCTGGCCGAGCGTTTCGCCCAGGGTGACATCGACGAGAAGGAGTACCGCGCTCGGCTCGAGGTGCTGCGTGCCAACGCGGCGCAGTCACCGACCGGGCCGATGGGGTCGCAGAACTAGCCCCCCGGTCGTGACCGGTAGTCTCTCCTTCGGGCTGAACCAGGCCCGGAGGAGAGACTTTTCACGTGAACGCCTGGCTCCAAGAGAACTCGATCATTCTGGTGATCGCTCTGGGAATCGTCGCTGTCGTCTTGCTGATTCTGGCCCTGGTGCTCCTGATTCTCTGGCGTCGAGCCCGCAGCGCCGAGCGCGCGGCGTCGGTCGAGCGAGTCGCACTCGAGCGTGATCGCATCGATCTCCAACTCTCCCTGGCCGAGCAGACCGGTCGGCTGCGCATCATCCGCGAGTTGCATGAACTGGCGGTGCACTCGGTCTCGGTGATCATCAGTCAGGCCGATGGGGCACGCTACGCGGCAACAACCGATCCCAACGTCGCGACCCGCAGCGCGGCTGCCATCGCCGAAGCGGCGCGTTCCACACTTGCCGACCTCCGCCGCGTGATGACCGTTGTCCGTGCGGGGGAGTCAGACACCGCTCCGCAGCCAGGCCTGTCGTCGGCTCGAGAGCTGTTCGCCGTGATGCGCGATGCAGGTCTCGAGGTCGAGTTTCAGGAGTCGGGAACCCGGCTCGACGTGAAGCAGGGCGCTGAGCTCGCGGTCT
>JBDUBG010000075.1:0-3432 GCA_040004215.1 Pseudolysinimonas sp.
GGTCGTCGGCCAGTCGTACGGCGGCTACAAGCAGAGCGGCATCGGCCGCGAGATCGCGCTCGAGGGCATGCTGGCCGGCTTCACGCAGACCAAGCAGGTCAACATCCGGCTGCAGGGCTGAGCCGTGGCCGGCCCCCCGGTCGAGCCTGTCGAGACCGCGCTCCCGCTCGACGGCATCGTGGTGCTCGACCTCACTCGCGCACTCGCCGGACCGTATGCGACGGCGCTGCTCGCCGACCTCGGCGCCACGATCATCAAGGTCGAGAGCAAAAAAGGCGGCGACAGCACGCGCGCCTGGCCGCCGTTCGAGGGTGTGCACAGCCTGTATTTCGACTCGGTGAACCGCAACAAGTCGTCGATTGCCGTCGACTTCTACTCGGCAGAGGGCGCCGCGCTGCTGCGTCGGATGGCCCTCGACGCGGATGTCGTGATCGAGAACTTCAAGCCTGGCACCATGGCCGAAATGGGCCTCGACCCCGCGGGGCTCCGTGCCGAGAAGCCGTCGCTGATCGTCGCGTCGGTGAGCGGGTTTGGCTCGACCGGCCCGCTGGCGCAGGCCGCGGGGCTCGACCAGGTGGCGCAGGGGATGTCTGGCCTGATGTCGGTGACCGGCGACGATGTGGATCACCCGACGCGCGTGGGCGTGCCGATCGTCGACATCTACGCCGGCGTGTTCACGGCGGTCGGAATCGCTGCGGCCCTGGTCGGCCGCGAGCGCACCGGAGCAGGCCGTACCGTCGAGACTTCTCTGCTCGAGGCGGCGATCTCGGTGTCGGCATTCCAGGGGCAGCGTTACCTGTCGACGGGCGAGGTGCCCGAGCCGCAGGGCAACAGCCACCCGGTGCTCGCGCCATACGGAGTCTTCGCGACGGCCGACATCCCCATCATCATCGCGGCGGGCAACGACCGGCACTTTCAGCAGCTCGCAGAACTGCTCGGCGAGCCCGGGCTGGCCGACGACCCGTCGTACGCGACGGGGAGGGCGCGGTCCGGCCATCGGCAGGAGTTGACCGCGCGACTCGAAGAGCTTCTCGCGGCGCGTCCCGGGCTTGAGTGGGTCGATGAACTTCGGCGGATCGGCATCCCGGCTGGCCCGATCCTGAACTACGAGCAGGTCTTCGCGGACCCGCAGGTGGTGCACCTCGACATGGTGAAAAAGCTCACTCGGCGCGACGGAAGCGCGCTGCCGCTGCTGCGCGGTCCGATCACGGTCGACGGCGTCGCGCCGACTATCACCAAGGCGCCGCCAGCCCTCGGCGAAGACACCCGCGCGGTGCTCGACCGGCTGGGCCTGACCGCCGAACAGATCGACGGTCTGCTCGCGGCCGGCATCGTGACGGAACCTACAGACTGAGTGCGGCGTTGTGACGACTCTGATCCGCGATTACGGTCCGACTGACGAAAGATCTTGGCTCCTGACGCGACTACTGGCCTTCTTCGATACCACGTACTTCGATGACGTGAAGACGAAGAAGACGGTGTTGTCTGCACCGTCCATCGAGATGGTGGCGACGGAGCTGGATCGCATGACCGGACTGCTCGACATTGAGATAGACGGCCACGCCGCGACCATCGACAGCATCGCTGTGCACCCTGGCGCACAGCGGTCAGGAACCGGTCGCAGGCTGTTGGACGAGGGGCTACGGCGCCTGTCGCCGGACGTTCATACCCTTGACGCGTGGACTCGCGATGATGAGGGGGCGAACTCCTGGTACCGCACGATGGGTTTCCAAGAACGTCAGAGATATCTGCATGTGTACCGAGCAGACGAAGCCGCCGATCCCGAGGACGGGTTCACCACTCCCGACGGGCTTTCGTTGCCCGTCATCGCCTTCATGCATGCGCCCATCGAGCGTGAGGCCGAGATGCGAGCGAAGTTCGCGCGAGTGCATGTGTGTCGTCAGTACGTGATGCAGTTGGGTGAATGATTCAACGTCCCCAGTCACAGAGTGGTACTATTTATGGTACCCATTCAGTTCTACTCAAGGAGTCCCCATGGCGACCATTACGGCGAGTGAAGCTCGAAAGTCGTTGTTCCCGCTCCTGGGTCAGGTCAACGAGGATCACAGCGTGGTGACCATCACGTCCAAGGCAGGCAACGGAGTGCTCATCTCCGAAGAGGACTACGACGCGTTGCAGACCACCATGTATCTGCTGTCCACTCCTGCGAACGCGCGTCGACTTGCTGACGCGGTTGACCGCTCCGAGCGTGGCGAGTACGCGGAACATCCACTCGACCTCGCGTGAGGCTTGTTTTCGACTCCGCCGGGTGGGAGGACTACCAGTGGTGGCAGGTCAACGATCGGCGCATGCTGAAGAGAATCAACCTGCTCATCGAGGATGCGCTCCGTGAACCGGCCACCGGACGCGGGCAGCCTGAGCGTCTCAAATATCGCGTCGACGGCGTGTGGTCGCGGCGTATCACCCAAGAACACCGGCTCGTCTATCGGGTCGTGAGAGAGGATCTGGTGATCTTGCAAGCACGTTTTCACTATGGCAGGAGCACAGACTGATGCCCGAGCTGCGCGTCGAGATCGTGGGCCCGGTGGCGACCCTGACCATCGACAACCCGCATCGGCGCAACGCGTTGACCGGCGCCATGTGGGATTCGTTCGCGCCCCTGCTTGCCGAGCTTGCCGCCGATGACGAGGTGGCAGCGCTCGTGGTGCGCGGCGCTGGCGACGACTTCTCGGCGGGCGCCGACATCACCGATCTCGAGCAGATCCTGCGCGACCCGGAGGCGGGCGACGGCGGTCACGTCACCGCGGGCGAGACCGCGCTCGCGGCCTTCCCGAAGCCGACGATCGCCGCGATTGACGGCTACTGCGTCGGCGGCGGGTGGGAGCTCGCGGGCGCCTGCGACATCCGACTTGCTTCCGAGCGCTCCACCTTTGGGGTGACACCGGCGCGGCTGGGCATCCTCTACCCGTTGACCGGCGTGACCCGGTTGGTGCAGCTCGCCGGTCCCGCGGTGGCCAAGCACCTCATCCTGAGCGGCGAATTGGTGGATGCCGCGACCGCCGCCCGCTGGAACATGGTCTCGCGGCTCCTGCCCGTGTCGGGCTTCTGGCCGGCGATCGCGACTTTCGTGGACACGCTGGTTTCGCGCTCCCGGCTCACCCAGCAGGCCAGCAAGGAACTGATCGACCTGATCGCCCTGGCCGACCCGGCCCTGGCCGACCGGGCAGCATTCTGGAGCGCTCAGGTTGCCGCGAGCGACGAAGCTCATGTCGGCGCGGCGGCCTTCCTGGCTCGCGAGACACCCGCGTTCACCTGGCGCGGGATACCGTGACATCGTGACCCCGGTATCCGAGCTCTTCGACCCAACCCGCTGGAACGACGTCGACGGCTTCGCCGAGTTCACCGACATCACCTACCACCACGACACCACCGGCCGCATCGCGCGCGTCGCCTTCAACCGGCCGGAGGTGC
>JBDUBG010000030.1:0-3406 GCA_040004215.1 Pseudolysinimonas sp.
CCCGGCCTTCTTGTAGAACCCCTGAGCGAGAGCCGCGTAGGACCCGGCGAATTGTGCCTGCGCCGTCCACTGCAACTGCAGGGTGATGGGCGTGAGTTTGCCGCCGGAACCACTGGATGTGTCCGGGCTCGTGCCGCCGCCACTGGCGCAACCGCTGAGCACGAGTGCGGCGGCGATGCCAACCGCGCCGAGCCCGAGCTTCATGTGTGATCTGCGTTTCATGATGCTTCCTCCTTCATGGTGCTGTCTGGATAGGGAACGGGATCTCGCGCTTCGCGAGACAGGCTTAGGGCGATGAGCGACGCCACGTTGCGACGCCTTCTACCGCCAAGACTCCGCAATAGAAGACGAGTCCGGTAATGATGGCGCCGACGACGAATGCCCAGGCGAGCGGGTAGTTGCTCGACGAAACAGCCGAGGTGATCGAGGTGCCGAGCCCGTTGATCGGGCCGCCGAAGTCCTCAGCGATAAGCGAGCTAATCACGGCCAGGGCAGCCGCGATTCGCACCCCGGTGAAGAAGTACGGCAGCGCGCCCGGCAGCGTGACGGTGCGAGTCGCCTGCCAGCTGCTCGCCGCATAACTGCGCATCAGGTCACGGTGGATCGGCTGCACCGTTCTCAGCCCCCGGAGAGTGTTGAAGTAGATCGGCACGAAGGCGGCTATCGCCGCGATCAACACCCGCGCGGTCTGCTGATCGGCGCCAAACATCGTGTACAGCGCAGGCGCCAGGGCGACGATCGGAATCACGGATGCCGCGGTCGCCAGCGGCGCGCTGAGCTGGTCAATCGCACGGACCGAGGCAGCCAGCGCGGCGAAGATCGCAGCCAGCAGCGTGCCGATCAGCAATCCGATCAAGGCGTTGCCGGCCGTGATGAGCGATGAATTCAGAACGAATGGCGCCCGAAGTCCGAACTGGGTGCCAATCGCGAGGGGACTCGGCAGCACGAACGGCAGAATGTGCAGCGCCGTCACCACGCCCTGCCACAACGCGAGCACGACCAGGCCGAACAGGATCGGGGCGCCGATGCGCACGGCGCGACGACTCCCGAAGGGTTCGGCTCCTGAGCGTGCGCTCATCGGGTCTCCACTCCCCGCGCGCCACCGATCTCGGCACCGGCGTCACCGTGAAGTGCCTCCCGAACAGCACTGACACGTTCGAAGAAGTGCGCGTCTTCTCGCAACGCCTCTGTGCGTTCCTGCGCTCCGCCGAGCTTCATATCGAGAATCTGCAGAATCCGGCCGGGCCGAGGCGACATGACGACCACGCGGTCCGAGAGATAGACGGCCTCGGGGATCGAGTGGGTGACGAACACCACGGCGGCGCCGGTTTCGGCTCGGAGTCGCGCCAACTCGGTCTGCATCCGCTCACGAGTCATCTCGTCGAGCGCACCGAAAGGCTCGTCCATCAGCAGCAGCCGAGGGCTCTCGGCCAGCGAGCGAGCGATGGCAACCCGTTGCTGCATGCCACCGGACAGCTGATCCGGATACCGATCCCCGAACTCCCCGAGTCCGACCAGATCGATCAGTTCTTGGGCGCGCGCGCGTCGCGCCGCCTTGCCCGTTCCGTGAAGTTGGAGCGGCAGCTCGATGTTCTCGCGCACCGTCCGCCACGGCAAAAGGCCGGCCTGCTGGAACGCGATGCCGTAGTCCTGGTCGAGCCGCGCCTGCTGGGCGGTTTTGCCGAAGACACTGACCGTTCCAGCGGTCGGCGAATCCAGATCGGCGATCAGACGCAGCAGTGTCGACTTACCGCAGCCGCTCGGACCGATCAGCGAGACGAACTCTCCTGCGGCAACATCGACGCTCACATCGTCGAGCGCGGTGACCCCCGACCCTTTGGCCGCAGCGAACTCCTTGCTGACTCCGGTCACCGAGACGGCACTCAGTTTGTCAACGCTGGCGGGGTTCATCCGGTGACCTCGTTTCGACGATATTTGCGCACGGTGAGTCCGAGCAGAGCGACCGCTCCCGCGGAAACCAGGCCGACCAGCACCGCGCCGAAGATGGGCGCCCACTGCTTGGCCGGGTCGCTCGACCCGGTTTGTGCGAACACGATGATCATGCGACCGACGCCTCCGCTCAACCCGATGGAGACCTCGGCAACAACGGTGCCGATGACCGCGTTCGCGGCTGCCAGCCGCAACGCAGGCAGCAGGTACGGGACACTCGCCGGCACACGCAGGCGCAGGAAGGTGCGCCACCACCCGACGCCGTACGCGCGCATCAGGTCGAGGTGAGCTGCATCGGGCGCGGCGAAGCCCCGCAGCGCACCGACCGATACCGGGAAGAAGGCGAGGTAGCTGGCGATCAGGGCAACCGACATCCAGTCTTGCCAGTCAAAAGCGCCGAAATGCACGAGCGAGCCCCAGCGTTTCACCAGGGGCGCGAGAGCGATCAGCGGCACCGTCTGGCTGAGCACGACCCAGGGCAGCAGCGCGGATTCGGCGGTGCGGAAGCGCTGCATGATCGTCGCGATCACGAAGCCGACCGCCACTCCGGCGACCCAGCTGACAGCGGCGACGCTCAGGGTGAACAGCGAAGCCTGCAGCACGGCAAGCCAGAGAACTGGCGATCCAGGAGCCACCGTCACCGGCTCCAGAGCGCGGTTCAGCATGGTCGCCAGATGCGGCATCGCGGCGTCGCTGGTGCGCGGCAGCACGGTCAGTGTCCCGATTTTGAATCCAGCGGCCGGGGCGAGCGCCTTGTATCCCTCCCAGAGCACTCCGAGCAGCACGACGCCGGCAATGCCGAAGAGTGCAGCACGCAGACGTCGCATGCCGCCTAGGCCTTCGCCGTCAGGTGGTCACTCAGCGCCGGGATGACGGTCTCGCCGTAGACGCGCAGGGTCTCTTCTTTGTTGTCGTGCTGCAGGTATCCCGCGAACTGACGCACGCCGATCGACTTGAGCTCCTCGAGTTTCGCGATGTGATCTTCGGCCGTGCCGAGGATGCAGAAGCGGTCGACGATCTCGTCGGGAACGAAGTCGACATGGTCGTTGCCGGTCTTGCCGTGCGAGTTGTAGTCGTAGCCGGTGCGTCCGGCGATGTAGTCGGTGAGGGCCTTCGGCACCGATCCGTCTGAACCGTACTTGGCCACGATGTCGGCCACGTGGTTGCCCACCATGCCGCCGAACCAGCGACTCTGATCGCGCGCGTGCTCGAGGCCGGCATCCGTTCCGTCGGTGATGTAGAACGGCGCGGCGGCGCAGAAGGTGATCGAATCTGGGTCGCGCCCTGCGGCCTCAGCCGCGTCGCGCACGGTCTTGATCATCCACTTGGCAATATCGATGTCGGCCAGCTGCAAGATGAAGCCGTCGCCGACCTCGCCGGTCAGCTTGAGCGCGAGCGGGCCGTATGCCGCGACCCAGACCTCGAGTTCGCTGCCCACGCTCCACGGAAAGCGCAG
>JBDUBG010000096.1:0-3404 GCA_040004215.1 Pseudolysinimonas sp.
CCGAGAGGACGCCGCCTGATGACTGCTGTGACTATTCCGACCTCCGTCGGGATCCCGCTCAAGAAGCCCTCGTTCGCCCGGGTGACCTTCATCGTGTTCTGGCGACAGTTGCGCATCGCGCTGCGCAATCCCGCCTGGGTGATCATCGGGCTCGCGCAGCCGATCCTCTACCTGGCGCTCTTCGGCCCATTGCTCGAGCCGCTCGCCTCGTCATTCGGTGTGACCAACGCGTACACGATCTTTGTGCCCGGCCTTCTGGTGCAGTTGGGGATCTTCGGCGCACTCTTTGCCGGGTTCGGCCTGGTCGCCGAGTGGCGGGCCGGCGTGATCGAGGCCGAGCGCGTGACACCCGCGAGCCGGACCGCGCTGCTTCTCGGCCGCATCCTGCGTGACGTCGTGCAGTTGCTGGTGCAGGGAATCGTGCTGATCGCGCTGGGCTACGCCTTCGGGCTGCGCGCCTCGGTTCCCGGCATGGCGTTCGGGCTGCTGCTGACGCTGCTGCTGGGCGCGTCCTGCGCTGCCGCGTCGTACTCGCTGGCCCTCGTGACGAAGAGCGAAGACGTCATGGCGCCGCTGATCAACTCGATTGCGCTGCCGGTGCTGCTGCTCAGCGGCATCCTGTTGCCGATGACGCTCGCGCCGAAGTGGCTGCAGGTGGTGAGCGACATCATCCCGACCAAGCACATCGTCGACGCGATTCGCGCCAGTTTCGTGGGCAACTTCGGGCTGCCAATTCTGTGGGGCACGATCTGGAGCGTGCTGATCTTCGCGGTGCTGATGTGGGTGGGCACGCGAACGTTCCGCAAAGAAAACGCCTGACGCTAGAGCAGCTTCAACTCCATCGCTCGCGTGACCGCGCGGGTGCGATCGGCAACCTCGAGCTTGGCGAAGACGTGCAGGAGGTGGGTCTTCACCGTTGCTTCGCCGACGAAGAGCTTCTCGCCGATGGCGCGGTTGCTGAGTCCGTGTGCGACCAGGCGCAGCACCTCGAGCTCGCGCTTGCTGAGTTCGGGTTTCCCCGGCACCGCAGGGGCGGCCGCTTGCTGCACCAGTAAACGGCTGACGCTAGGGGCGAGCGCGACCTCGCCGGCGGCGACTGCGCGCACCCCGGCGAGCAGTTCTCCTTCGGGAGCCGCCTTGAGCAGATATCCGCTGGCACCCGCCGAGATCGCGCTCAGGATCGCGTCGTCATTTTCGTAGGTGGTCAGAATGACGACGCGCGTCTGTGGCCGGGCAGCGACGATGCGTGCCGTCGCCTCGTCGCCGTTCATGCCACTCATGCGCAAGTCCATGAGCACGACGTCGGGCGCCAGGCTGGCCGCGGCGGCGACGGCGTCTTCACCGGAGGCGGCGGTGCCAACAACGGCGATGTCGGGGGCGGAGTCGAAGAGGGCGACCAAACCGGCACGCACGATCGGGTGGTCGTCGACCACCAGGGCGCGGATCACCCGGGGGTTCGTCACGCTGGCGTCCCGATCGGCAGGCGTGCTTCCAAGGTCGTCGAGCCGGCCGTGCCATCGACCGAGAGTTCGCCGCCGACCAGCCCCAGCCGATCACGCAGCCCGCTCAGTCCGAATCCGGATGCCGCGTGGTCCGGGTCGAAGCCGTGTCCATCGTCGATCACGCGCACGACCGCGGTGCCGCTCTCGGCGCTCAACTCCAGCCGGACCGCATGCGCACCGGCGTGCTTACGCACGTTCGCGAGCCCCTCCTGGGCGCAGCGCAGCAGCACGACCTCGGCATCGCGGGGCAGTTGCTGGTCGTCGAGCGATGAAGAGACCACGACAACAATCCCGCTTTCCCGCTCGAAGCGCGTCGCAAGGTGATGCAGCGCCTCCAGCAGGCCGCCCCCTGGCAGCTCGACTCGGGCACTCGCCGCGACCAGGCTGCGTGTCTCGGCCAGGGTCTCTCGCGAGTTCGTCTCAATCAGTTCGAGGGTCTCGTCGCGAAGCGCGCCGGATGTCAACTCGCGTCGGGCGCGCTGTGTCAGCAGCACCTGGGCGGTCAGAGATTGTGCGATCGTGTCGTGGAGTTCGCGAGCGAGCCGCTCGCGTTCACCGGTGGCGCCGGCATCCCGGTGCAGCAGCGCGAGTTGTTCCTGCGCGGCGGTGAGCTCGTCAAGCAGGCGCCTGCGCTCCTCACTGAGGCGCGCGATCCGGCTGATCCAGAGGCCCATCGCGACCGAGAACACCAGAGAGATGCCCTCGATGACGAGCGCGAGTCCGACCGAGTTGGGCGTGACCCCGAGCCGGATCAGAAACCCGACAGCTTCGACAGCGGCGATGATCGCCGTCGCGACGATGGGCCGCCTCACGGGGGTGAGCAGTACCCAGGCGGCGGGGTACGCGAAGCCCTGGAAGATAGCCAGGGTGGTGTCAACCGAGGTCAGCGCGCCGGCCGCGGCAATGGTGACGACGAGCACCGCAACCGATCGGGGGGTGTCTTCTTGCCCGTCTTCTGGGCGGGCCACCAGGCCCCAGAAGAGCAGGAGGGCCAGCAGAATCGCAGTCCCGATCCAGAACCGAACACCGATCCCGTTGCTCAGGCCGAGCACAGAACCGCAGAGGATGCTCGTGCCGACCAGGGCGAGCAACCACCAGCGCCTGGCCGTCGCGGTGGCAGGTGACATCTAGCTATCCTTGCGGATCCAGCGGAACGTCAGGCGAGCCAGGATCAGTCCCAGCACCAGCCAGATGCCGAGCACGATCGCGACACCTGCCAGGTTCCAGCTCGCACCGGATTCTGCGGCCTCGAATGTCGAGGGCAGGAAGACCGAGCGCATTCCCTGCGCCAGCCACTTCAGCGGGAAGATGCTCGCGAAGTTTTGAAGCCAATCCGGCAGGGTCGAGAAGGTGATGTAGACGCCCGAGATGAACTGCAGAATCAAGACGATCGGAATGATGACCGCGGTCGCGCTCTTGCCGCTGCGCGGCAGGCTGCTGAGCCCGATCCCGAGGATCGCGCAGGTGGCAACGCCGAGCACGAACACCCAGGCGAACGTGAACCAGCTTCCCGGCTCAGTCGGCAGCGCGACACCGAAGGCGACGCGAGCGACGAGCAGCAGAATCGCGGCCTGGAGCAACCCGGTCACCAACACCTGCCCGATCTTGCCGATGAAGTAGCTGATCACCGAGAGGGGCGAGCCGGCGAGGCGTTTCAGCGTGCCATCGCCCTTCTCGACGGCGATGTCGACTGCCATGTTTTGCAGCCCACTCAGCAGCACCCCGGCGGCCAACATGCCGGGGAGGTAGTAGGCGGCGGCGCTGACGGTGTGGCCAGCGGCATCCTTTCCGAAGCTCGCCTCGCTGAACGCCACCGAGAAGATCGTCAGCATGACCACCGGAAACAGGAAGGTGAAGAACACCGTGTCGCCCTGTAGAAAGTAGCCCTTCACCTCGTAGCCC
>JBDUBG010000225.1:0-11475 GCA_040004215.1 Pseudolysinimonas sp.
CAACGCTCTACGTGTACCTGCTGCACAGCTTCGTGCTCTACCCGATCCGCGAGTCCGGCATCCTTAAGGACGACCACTCCTCAGCGATCTGGTTGTTAACGATGGTCTTCGCGTCGGTCGCGATCGCGATCGCCCTGTCGAGCCCCATCGTGCGGCGGGTGTTCCGGCCGTTGATCGAGCCCCAACCGCGCTGGCTGTTCACGCGCAACTCCGTCGAGTCGGCGCGAGAACGGCCGAAAGGCCAGTCCCGCACCGACCCGACCGGGTCGCGCCGAACTGACCTCACGCGGACGCCAAGTGCGGACGCCCACCCTCAGTAGCCGCGCGGAAGCCGCTTCGGCAGCATGAACACGAGGCAGAAGGCCGCGATGGCAAAAATCGCGCTGACAGCCATCGCCAGAGTCGCGCTGTGCCCGAACCCGACCGCCAGGTTGTGGTCGACGATCTTCTGCAGCGCGGCCTTGATGGCCGCAGCTCCTTCCGCGCCGTGAGCCTGCGCCGCCGCCTGAGCCTGGGCCGCCGTCGGCGCGAAGCTGCCCGGCAGGTTGCCGAACAGCACCGAACCGATGACCGCGATGCCGACCGCCGCCCCGACGCGCTGCATGGTGCCGAGGACCCCGGATGCCGCTCCGGCCTCCGCGCGATCTACCGTTGCCACGATGAACTGCGAGTTCGGCGCGATGAACAAGCCGGATCCGATGCCGGCGACCAACAGTGAGGCGAGCAGGTCCCAGTTCGTGAGGTCCTCCGGCTTGACCCTGAGCAGGATCAGCCACAGCGAGATCAGCCCGACGGCGACCAGTCCGGTTCCGAGGATCAGCACCGTGCGCCCGAGGCGCTGCGACAGACGGTTGCTCTGCGATGAGCCCACGATGCTCCCGATGGCGAACGGGATCGCGACGAGTCCGGACTCCAGCGCGGAGTGTCCCAGCCCCGACTGCCAGAGCAGTGAGATGGTGAAGAAGATGCTCGTGAAGGCCGCGAAGTAGACCAGCGCGAGGATCACACCCCCGGCGAACGAGGGATGCGAGAACAGGTGTGGCGGAACCAGCGGCTCCTTGCCGCGACGCGCCACCGAAAGTTCCCAGACTGCGAACGCCGCGATGAGGACGAGGCCACCCGCGATCGAGAGGTAGGTCCAGAGCGGCCAGCCGTCTTCCTGCCCCTGAATGAGCGGGATCAGGATGGCGACCAAGCCGCCGGCCAACAGCAGGAATCCGAAGAAATCGAGCCCCGACTTCGCTGTGGCCTCCGCGCCGCTGGGCAGCAGCAGGAATGCCGCAACGACGGCAATCACTCCGAACGGCAAGTTGACGAAGAAGATCGATCGCCAGCCGTCAGTGTCACCGAGCCACTGGATCAGCACGCCACCGACCAGCGGGCCGAGCGCCGACGAGAAGCCGAGAGCTCCCCCGAAGATGGCGAAGGCCCTGCCGCGAACCTGCGGCGGGAACATCAGCTGGATCAGTGCGGTGACGGGAGGAAAGAAGATTCCGCCGAACAGACCCTGCACCACCCGGGCGATGATCAGCGTCTCGGAGTTCTGCGAGAGGCCAGCGGCCAGACTCGCCAGGGTGAAGCCGGCGAGGCCGACGATGAACACCCATTTGTGGCCAATCCGGTCGCCGACTCGGCCGGCCGGGATCAAGACGAGACCGTACGCGAGCGCGTAGCCGGAGATGATCCACGACAGGGTCGCCTCGTCGGCGCTCAAGCTGGTGCGAATGGTCGGCAGCGCGACGTTGACGATGGTGGTGTCGAGCAACGCCATCGAAATGCCGAGAATGAGAACGGCGAACGCCGCCCAGGTCGTGCGGGTGACGACGGGCGCTGAGTGCGCGCCCGTGAGTGTTTGGCTGCTCATCGGGGGTCCTTTCGGGACTTCTCTGCTGGAATGATTTGGGGAAGTTCGACGGCGAGCTGCTCGTGCCACGCGATCTCGCCACGCAGACGAGCCGCCTTGTGCCGCATGACGAACTGCTCGAGCGGGCTCAGGTACTTGTCGATGTCGTCTGTGTGGGTCTCGCTCTCGAGGAGCGCGGCCTTGAGGTCGGCGATCCGAGTGTCGAGAACCGCCGGCAACTCATCGATCAACTCGCGATCCAGCCTGCTGATGGCCAGGTCGAAGGGGTCAGGCCTGACGACGATGTTGCGAAGTCCGTCCAGGCGCAGCCCCGTGAGGGCTGCCCTGCCCGCGTCTGTCACACCCCAGACCTGGCGTTCCGGGTATGCGCCCTCTCGCTCGACCCGCACCTCGTCGATCAGCCCCTCGGCATGCAACCGCTTGAGCGCGCCGTACAGGGCGCCGACCGTGATGTCTGTCCACTCGTCGACATGCTCTTTCTCGGCGAGTTGCTTCAGTTGATGTCCGTGCATATCGCCTTCGTCAGCGAGAGCGCTCAGGAGGTAGAGGCGGATGCTTGACACCGGACTACTCTCGCGAAAGTAGTCTCGCAAGTCAAGTTATGTGACCTTGCGTTTCGTCGGCAATTGCCGCCATTGACAGTCAGCCCTACTGTCGTCAACGAGCGGATCATCCGCCCTCATACGTTGCTGAACCCAAGGAGTTTCCATGTCTGACTACCAGTTCGAGACGCTGCAGATCCATGCAGGATCGGCGCCCGACCCCGTCACGCACGCTCGTGCCACGCCGATCTACCGCACGACCTCGTACGTGTTCGACAGCACGGAGCACGCCAAGAACCTCTTCGCACTTGCCGAGTTTGGCAACATCTACACGCGCATCATGAACCCGACCACCGACGTCATCGAGCAGCGCATCGCCGCGCTCGAGGGCGGTACAGCGGCTCTGGCCACGGCATCCGGCTCCTCGGCGATCACCTACGCGGTGCTCAACATCGCCGGTGCCGGCGACCACATCATCTCGTCGAGCTCGATCTACGGCGGCACGTACAACTTGCTCAAGTACACGCTCGCCCGCCTCGGCATCGAGGTCACCTTCGTCGAGAACCAGGACGACCTGGCCGAGTGGGCCGCCGCCGTGCGACCCAACACCAAGCTCCTCTTCGCCGAGACCATCGGGAACCCGAAGATCAACATCCTCGACATCGAGGGTGTTGCGAAGGTCGCCCACGACAACGGGCTGCCGCTCATCGTCGACAACACGATTGCCACGCCGTACCTGATCAAGCCTTTCGACTTCGGGGCAGACATCGTCGTGCACTCGGCAACCAAGTTCCTCGGCGGCCACGGCACCGTCATTGCTGGCCTGATCGTCGACGGCGGCAAGTTCGCCTGGTCGAAGAACGTTGAGAAGTTCCCGCTGCTGACCGAGCCAGACCCGTCGTACGGCGGCGCCAGCTACACGACGGCGGTCGGCGACGGCATCGCGTACATCATCAAGGCCCGCGTCACCCTGCTGCGCGACACCGGTGCCGCTCTCTCGCCCGACAGCTCGTTCGCGCTCATCCAGGGCGTCGAGACGCTCAGCCTGCGCATCGAGCGCCACGTGCAGAACACGCAGGCGATCGCCGAGTTCCTCGAGAACCACGCAGACATCGCCACCGTCAACTACTCGGGCCTGCCGTCGAGCCCCTGGTACGCGGCAGCGAACAAGTACGCCCCCAAGGGCGTCGGTGCGGTCATCAGCTTCGAACTCAAGGGCGGCGTAGACGCGGGTAAGGCCCTCGTCGAGAACGTCACCCTGTTCAGCCACCTCGCCAACATCGGCGACGTGCGCAGCCTGATCATCCACCCGGCATCGACCACCCACAGCCAGCTCTCGCCGGAGCAGCAGCTCACTGCGGGTGTGACGCCGGGCCTGGTGCGCCTCTCGATCGGGCTCGAGAACATCGTCGACCTGATCGCCGACCTCGAGGCCGGATTCGCCGCCGCGCGCAAGGTTTCCGCGGCGAGCGCCAACGCGTAGATCGTCGTCGGCGCCATCGATCGCCGCGGAGATGTAGCTTTCACGCCACATCGCCGCGGCGATCGCCGTGTGGCGACCGCTCCCACGCGGAGCGAGGTGCGTAACAGACAGCGAGGCGCCTTCTGCATCCACCAGAATGGCCATGACATGGACTGGCAGACACCTGAAGACGCGGTGCCCTCGGCGTTCGTCACGGAGTCCAATCGGCGGGCGCTGTCGGCGGAGCCTCCGGCATCAGGTGCTTGGCGCCCGGGCGACGACCCCGGGCGACGCCGCTTCGTCGAGATCGGTGACGTCACGCTCGAGCGCGGAGGACAGCTGCCGGCTGTCACGATCGCCTACGAGACCTGGGGTGAGCTCAATGCCGACGCGAGCAACGCGGTGCTCGTGCTTCACGCTCTCACCGGCGACAGTCACCTGACCGGCCCAGCCGGTCCCGGGCATCCGACAGCAGGCTGGTGGTCTGGCCTGGTCGGCGAAGGAAGCGTGCTCGACCCTGCCGAGTGGTTCGTGGTCGCGCCGAACATGCTGGGCGGATGCCAGGGCACCACCGGCCCCGCATCACTCGCCCCCGATGGTCACCAGTGGGGGTCGCGCTTTCCCTACCTGTCGATCCGCGACCAGGTGGAGGCGCAGCGGATGTTCGCCGATGCCATCGGCGTCGCCAGTTGGGCGGTCGTCGTGGGCGGCTCGATGGGCGGAATGCAGGCGCTCGAGTGGGCAGTGACACATCCGGATCGGGTCGAGCGGGTTGCGGTTTTGGCCGCTCCGCCCATCTCCAGCGCCGACCAGATCGCGCTGAACTCGGTGCAGAACGAGGCGATCCGCGCTGATCCAGGCTTCGCGGGCGGTGAATATTATGGTGCCGCTGATGGTGCCGGACCCCATCGCGGCTTAGCGCTGGCGCGTCGGATGGCGCTGCTCAACTACCGCTCCCCCAGCGAACTCAACGACCGCTTCGAACGCAGTTGGCAAAGCGGACTCAGCCCGCTCGGCGGTGGTGGCGTGTTTGCCGTCGAAAGCTACCTCAGCTTTCACGGCAACAAGTTCACGCGTCGATTCGACGCGAACAGCTATCTGGTGCTCACCGAGGCGATGAACTCGCACGACATTGGTCGCGACCGCGGTGGGGTCGCCGCAGCGCTCGGCCGCGCGACGGCTCGTGCGCTCGTGATCGGCATCGATTCTGACCGGCTGTTCCCGGCGCCCGGCCAAGAGATCATCGCGAGGCTTCTGCCGGGCAACATCGACGGCGACGTACCGGTGGTGCTCGAATCTCCGTTCGGCCACGATGCGTTCCTGATCGAGGACGGGCTCGTCGGGGCGCAACTTCGCCGGCTGCTCGCGAGCTGAGCCCTCGTGTTCGGGCTCAGCACCGAAAACTCTGTGGGGGCGACATTGTCCCCCGATAAATGTGCCCCGGCGCGGCCAGCGGGGCACCCCCCATCCGGGTGCCCCCTCTGACAGAATGACTGCGGATGAGGCAACCGGCAGCAGAGAGAACGACACGATGGACCTGATCACCAAGGAGCGCGACCGCCTGCTTCAGCGCACCGCGCGGGTCTACGGACTGAGCTTCACGATCGTGTCGCTGCTCATCTTCGTGGTGCCTGGCTCGGTGAGCAGCACGGCGCTGATTGTGTCGCTGCCCCTGTTCGTCGTGCTCGGCGTCGCCCAGTTTCGGATGGGCATCAGCAGATCGCCACTCTGGCTGGCGCTGGCGCTGCTGGCTGGGCTCGCGATCGTGGTGGTCGCCACGACGATCGGCAGCCGACCATCGCAGGCAGGATTCTCGGCCCTCGTCGAGCTAGCCGCCGCATCCCTCGCCGCCGTCGCGCTCGTGCTCACCTCGAACGGACCGAGAATCGCGGCACTGGTTATCTCCTTTCTCGTCGTGGGCGCCGTCCTCCTGCTGCTCACCAGCGATCTGCAGGCACCGCTGCGCACAGCTGGCATCTATGTGCTGGGCTGGGTTCTGCCGGCCCTCATCGCCATTTGGATCAGCGCGGGGGTGCCTCAGGTTTCCAAACGCATCGCCAGCATCGGCCGTGCACATCGCGCAGAACGCCAAGCGAGCGAGCTGGAGGCGCAGCGACGCCAGGGCGCTCGACTGCTTCACGACACCGTGCTCGCGACTCTGACCTTGCTGGCGCACTCCGGCGTCGGCGTGACGCCAGAGGCGCTGCAGCAACAGGCAGGCGACGACGCAAAGCTGCTGCGGCAGCTTCGCCTCGGCACCAACCCTCCGAACGGCACCTTCGTGGGCACCGCCACCTCTCCGATCCAGGTGATCCAAGAGCCGGTGCTGGGCACCACGCTCGAATCAGTCAAACAACGCTTCGGTCGGATGGGACTGCAGGTGAGTTGGCACGGCACCGGGCAGGTGCTGCTGCCCAGCCATGTGCTGGATGCGTTTCTCCTGGCTCTCGCGGAATGCCTCGAGAATGTCCGACGACACTCGGGAGTCACCGAGGCTCACGTGACGATCACCGAGGACAGCTCGATGGTGCGCGCCATGGTGACTGACGCCGGGGTGGGCTTCGACATCGCAGACATCGACGAGGCCAAGCTCGGCTTCACCGAGTCGGTCGTCGCCAGGCTGCGCGACGTCGGCGGCAACGCGCGGCTGTTCTCTGCTGCCGGATCGGGCACCACCGTCGTACTTGAGGTGCCTCGCGGCGAGGAGGACCAATGACCTTCTCGGCTCCCGAAGAGAACACCCTCGGCGTCGTCGTGGGAAACGCGCGGCGTGCCGTGGGCAAGACCGCTCGCCGCCTGGGCCGCGCATCGGCTCACCGTGCCAGCCTGGGAACCGCGTTCCTGGGGCTCGGCGCTGCCATTCTGGTGAGCCTGCGCGCCGTGTACGGTGCGAGTTGGTTCATCGGTCTGTGGGGCCGTGGCGCATACCCACAGCCGCTTGCCGCCCTCTCGGCGTGGATCGTGCTTGGGGCTGTGATCGTCGGCGCGATCGTGACCTCACGAGTGATCGGCGACCGCCTTCCTGACTGGATGTTCGGACTCTTCCTCACCGGGCTGCTCGTCGCGGTCGCGCTCGATGTGATCGCGGTCTGGGAGTTTCACGACATCGGCCGAGACGCAACCGCCGCCCTCGCCGCCGGAATGACCCTGCTGGTCGTGGTCACTCTGCGCGGCTCTTCTGAGATCCTGATCGCCGCCGGTGTTCTGGGCGTCGGACTCGCCGTGGTGATCTTTCTCGACACCCCGCCAACCGCGCAGATCACCGGTGATTGGCTCGCCCCCCAGATCACCGCCGTCGCCTCGGCTGTGCTCCCCGCGGTCATCGGCGTCGCCATCGTCGAGGGCTTCCGTCGCATGGTGCAGGTCGAGTTGGATCGCGTACTGGTGCAATCCACCGTGTCGGCCCCGCGATACGCAGTCGGCATGCTCGCGTCAGAAGAACTCGCGCGTCTCGACCTGGCGGCCGAGGAGTTGCTTGAGTCGATCGCGAGCAAGAAAACGCCGCTGCCACTCGCCCCGAAGATGGCGTCGATCGCCGCATCGCTCGCCACTGAACTTCGGTTGCACCTCATCGAGGGCCGCCGCGAGACCTGGCTCTACCATGCTGTCAGCGAATCCGAGATGCTGGGCAAGGCGGTGACGCTGGTTGACAAGTCCAGCCTCGCTGGGCTGCTCGACCCGATTCAACGGGATGGACTGCTGGCCGCAGCGTGGCTGCTGGTCGGCGACACCATCACCTCGAATGCGAGTCGCACGGTCACGCTGCAGGTCGGTCCGGTTGTGCCCGGTGACACGCCGGTTCCCGACCACAAGATCCTGATCCCGATCACTATTACCACCACCGGTGTGGCACGGAATCGTGTCGACCCGTCGATCTGGGACGCGCTGGGCCGTGTCGGGCACTACTCTGACCACACCCAGGACTCCAGCCTGCGCGTCGACATTGAATGCCTGGTCGACAACCCAGCAGACATTTAACCGCACTCCAGAACCACGCATACCCCAGCATCACGACTCGTATCACCCCGCTCCACCGAAGAAAGGAGAGCCGACCATGGCTCCCATCCGTCTCGCGCTTGTCGATGACCACAAGATGCTCCTCGGGGCGCTCACCGAGTGGATCCGCAACGCGGCCGACGACATTGCCATGGTCGCGGCCGTCACCACCTGGCCAGAGTTGCTGACGCATCCGGAGTTTCCGGTCGACGTGGTTCTGCTCGATCTCGATCTCAAAGACAACATCCCGGTCGCCCTGAAGATCTCGACGCTCAAGACCACCGGTGTGAAGGTCGTGCTGATGAGCACGTACTCGGAGCCGAACGTGGTGCGCGAAGCGTTGGCCTCTGGAGCACTTGGCTACCTGGTCAAGAGCGAGGATGCCGCGATGATCGTCGAGGCGATCCGCGCGGCATACCAAGGTGAGAGCTTCGTCTCGGCCGAACTCGACCTCGCGCTCAACGCGGCAGACGTCGGGGGCGCCCCCAAGCTCAGCGCTCAGGAGCGCCGCGTCATGGCGCTGTATGGGGGCGGCGAGCCGGTGAAGTCGGTCGCCTATCAACTGGGCATCTCGGAAGAGACTGCGAAGAGCTATCTCAAGCGGATCCGCGAGAAGTACCGCGTGGCGGGCATCGACGTCGGCACCAAGGTGGCGCTTCGTCGACGCGCGATCCAAGACGGAATCCTGATGCAGGATTCGGTCGACGGCGGCTCCTTCTAAATCGTCGAACGCCTCGCCCGGCTTTGCTGGGTGGGCAGCTCAGTGAGCACGCGGAGTGCGCCGTACACGCCGCCGCGCTCCGCGCTAGACGTTGACGCGAAGAAGCTTCCTGCGACCCAGCAGGGCACCCCAGACGGCAAGGGCGACACCGGGGATGCAGAGCAGCAGTCCCACCCAGGTGGGAGCCAGGTAGCCAAACCCGGCGGCGATGACCGCTCCACCGAGCACCGCGCCAAGACTGTTGCCGAGGTTGAGGGCCGAGTGATTAGCAGCTGCGGCCAGCGTCTGGCTCTCGCCTGCGACATCCATCAGGCGTGTCTGGATCGCCGGTGAGAGGGCCGATGCCGTCCCGGCAACCAGGAACACGCCGACCAGCAACCCGGCCGGCCACTGCCCCGTCAGGCCGAGCACGACGAACGAAATCGCGAAGGCGCCGAAGCACAGGAAGATCGCCCGCAGAGGGCCGTGATCGGCCAGATGGCCGCCCACCACGTTGCCGAGAGTCATGCCGAGCCCAGCGACAATGAGCGCGATGGGCACGAATCCGGACGGCAGTCCGGCAGCCTCGGTCGCCATCGGCGCGATGTAGCTCTGCACGGCGAAGAAACCACCGAAGCCGACGGCTCCGGTGAGCAGGGCAATCCAGACCGCGAGGTGCTTGAATCCGCCGAGCTCGCGTGCCGCCGTGGCCTGCGGATCACCCGGCTGACGCGGAACGACGATCCAGATCGCGAGCACCGCGAGCGCGAAGACGATCGCGACAGCGACGTATGCGGCCCGCCAGCCCGCCTGCTGACCGAGGAAGGTGATCGCTGGAACCCCGATCACGTTGGAGATCGTCAGCCCCGAGAGCACGAAAGCGACCCCGCGGCCGCGCCTGCCGGGCCCCATCAGCGAGGAGGCCACCAGTGAGGCGATGCCGAAATACGCCCCGTGAGGCAGCGCCGCAACGAACCGCGCCGCGACCAGCAGCTCGAAGTTCGGGGCAAGAGCAGAGAGTACCGACCCGATAGTGAACGCGCCGACCAGCGCGAGCAGAAGGCCCTTGCGCGGCAGGCGGGCCGCGAACACCGCGATCGTCGGGGCACCGACCACGACGCCCGCCGCGTAGGCCGAGATCATGATCCCGGTCTGGGCGATCGCCTGCTGGTGCGAGGCGGCGTCCAGTTGCGGCAGCAGATCGGCCGCGATGTTCGGCAACAGGCCAGAGGCGACGAACTCGGTCGCGCCGATGCCGAACCCGCCGAGGGCGAGCGCCAGCAGAGCAAGGCGGATGCGTGTGGGCGAGAGGGTGGGAGCGGCAGCGAGAGCGCTGGTGGTCACGTGGGGGGCCGTTCGGTCGTGGGAGCAGTGTGCTCGGGTGGGAACGGCCAGACCCTGGGCAACCATTCCGAGTCGTCCACCAGTTTCAGATCGACGCCCGGGCTCAGCAGGCGCGCCATCGTCCACACCGCCCAGGCAAGCAGCAGCAGGTAGAGCAGGTTGCGGGCGCTGAGCACCAACAGCATCCAGACATTCAGATTCAGCAGCTGGTCGTAGAGATACGGGTACATCAACTGCGTGAGACCGGCGATCACCAGTCCGAGCGCGGCCGGAAAGCGAAACGACGGCGCGCGCCCGGTGGCGGCGGTCGACAAGCCAAACACGATCGGCACGGCAAGCCAGGTCACGAATTGCGGCGAGCCAACCTTGTTGAAGAGGATGAGCGCCGTGGTGATCGCCAGAACGAGTGGAGGGAGTAACTCGGCCGCCGGGACACCGCGGCGCGCGATCACGATCGCGAGCAACAGCAGCGCGAAGGTCACGACAGCAAGCATCGGAGTCGCGATCTCGGCGGCGGTCTGCACCCCCTGACCGCGCAGTTGGTAGGTGAGGATCGAAGTGTCGTAGTAGATCGTGCTCGCTCCCGGGCGGTGGGTGAAGGCATCCCACATCCAGAATGTGCCGAGCCCCGATTCGATCTGGAGACCCCTGCCGGTCTGCTGGCTGATGAAGCTGAATGCGTCGGCTCCGCCGCTGCCGAGCAGAATCGACACCACGAGGATGACCGCAGACGTCACCACCGCCGCGAGCGCCACCCTGACCCGCGATGTGACCGCGATGAAGGCCGCGGCAATGAGCGCGGCCGGCCAGACCTTGATCCAGGTCGCCAGAGCGAGCAACACACCAGCGAGCCGCGGAGCGGTCGCCAGGCAGAGCATTCCCACGACGGCAACCGCGACCGTGACGGCATCGATGCGGCCCAGTGCGACCGGTCCGAGGGCGATCAGCAACCCGAGCCACCACCACGCGACGTGCGCAACTCGGCGGTCGCGCCCGAAGGCCATCACGACGGCGAAGGCCGCTGCATCCACCACCATGATCAGGCTCAGCCAGGTGCTCGCGTACAGCGCTGGTCCGAAAGCGTATGCGGTGATCATGGGCAGCAACGCCACGATCGGGTAGACCCATGGCGTCTGCAGGCCGACCCATTGTCCAGAGACCAGACCGTGCTCGACCCAGAACTTGTAGACGATGGTGACGTCGCCCAGTGGATAGCCGGGGGCGTATAGCCCCAGCATGCCCAGCCAGAAGTGCACGAGCACGAAACCAGCCCAGAGTGCGAATGGATGCTTGACCACCGCCGCGAGTGTCGCCCGAGCGTCGCGCGGGCGAAGGGCGGCGCTCGTCATGGGGTCAGGGTATCCGCAGAAGCTCGGCGATCACCGACGGCAGCGCCGCCGCCAGATCGATAATCGTGAGCGGGCCGCCCGCACTCGCGCGCTGGGCAGCGAGCCCGTGCAGCACCGCCCCCGTCGCGGCCAGCGGCGCGAGCAACTCGGGATCGGCAGCGAGCTGCTCGTGGTGCGTGGCGAGCAGCGCACCGAGAATTCCGGCCAGCGCGTCACCG
>JBDUBG010000428.1:0-11467 GCA_040004215.1 Pseudolysinimonas sp.
CCGAGCTCGCGCCATCCCTCGGGGAAATGCCGGTCGTAGCAGATGTAGAGCCCGACCTTGCCGACCGAGGTATCGAAGACCGGGTACCCGAGGTTGCCTGGCCGGAAGTAGAACTTCTCCCAGAAGCGATCGAGGTGCGGGATGTGATGCTTGCGGTACTTGCCGAGGATGGTGCCGTCGCTCTCGACGATGACGGCGGTGTTGTAGTACACACCGGTGATGTCCTCCTCGTAGATGGGCAGGATCATCACCATCTTCAGCTCTTTGGCCAAGGCGGCGAAGCGTTGCACGATGGGGCCGTCGGCCTGCTCCGCGTAGCGGTAATACTTCTTGTCTTCCGTGATCCCGAAGTATGGCCCGTAAAACAGCTCCTGGAAGCAGATGACCTGCGCGCCGTCTTTCTCAGCATCGCGGGCGAACTGCTCGTGCTTGGCGAGCATTGACTCCTTATCGCCGGTCCAGGTGGTCTGGGTGATGGCGGCTCGAACGATCGTCATGTCAGCGCTCCCTTGCACGAACTTGCTTTTTGTTATTGTTCGCCGTAAACATTTCATCGACGTTACACAGGGTGACGTCGATGTCACTAAGAACGTACGGCGGTCAGGATGAAGTCGGTAGCCCTCGCCATTGACGAGGCCTCCCCGCGCGGGATCGCCACAGGCATCGCACGCCTGATCACCACGGGCGATCTGGCCCCCGGCGACCGGTTGCCGACGGTACGCGACCTCGCCGTGGATCTCGGCGTCAGCCCCGCCACCGTCAGCCACGCCTGGCAGACGCTCGCCGCTGCCGGGCTCATCATCAGCCGCGGCCGCAGTGGCAGCTTCGTGCGCTCGGCTCCGCGCGAGTGGCTGCCCCGCCGGTACCGCGACATGGGTGCTGCCCAGGAGGCGCGGCTCGACCTGTCGCGCGGAACGCCAGACCCCGAGCTGCTGCCCACTCTGGGGCCCGCGATGTCACGCGTTTCGGCGCGCGCGGACACCGCCAGCTACCAGCAGCTGCCCGACATTCCCGAGTTGCACGACCTGATGCGGTCGACCTGGCCGTCACCGGTCGAGTCGATCACGGTCACCAACGGCGCTCTGGATGCCATCGACCGCGTGCTGTCGACGATGGCGCGCTTCGGCGACCGAATCGTGGTCGAGAATCCGACCTTTCCGCCCTTTATGGATCTGCTCGAGCAATATCGGCTCGAGCCGGTGCCGGTCGGGCTCGACGCGCACGGGATGATCCCACGTGAGTTCGCGGCGGCGCTGGCCGCCAATCCGACGATGGTCGTGCTGCAGCCGCGCGCACACAACCCCACCGGGGTGTCGATGACGCGCGACAGAGCAGAGGAGCTCGCCGCCCTGCTGCACCGCAGCCGCTCGGCTGAACGTGCGGTCGTGCTCGAGGACGACCACTCGGGATCCATCAGCTCACAGCCGGATGTCTCGATCGCCAGTTGGCTGCCCGACCGGGTGCTCCACGTGCGCAGCTTTTCAAAGTCGCATGGACCGGATCTGCGCATCGGCGCGCTCGGAGGTCCGCGAGCGCTCGTCGACCGCGTGGTGGCACGGCGGCTGCTCGGCCCGGGGTGGACGTCACGCATGATGCAGGCGATGCTCTACGAACTGCTCACCGACTCGGAGTCGGTTGCGCAGGTTGCTGCGGCTCGGGAACGGTACGCGCAGCGACAGCGCGAGCTCGCGGCAGCCGTCCACCTCGCGGGCGGCGAACTGCGCGCTGGCGACGGGCTCAACGCCTGGTTGCCGGTTGACGACGAGCGCTCGGCCATCGTGCAGCTGGCGGCCGCCGGCATCCGGGTAGCGCCGGGAGCGCCGTTCCAGCTCGGCGAACCGGGTGGCTTCGTGCGCGTCTCGGTGGGCATGGTGCGCGACGACGTGGCGGCCGTTGGGGCGACTCTGGCTGCGGCATCGATCGCCTAAGGATCGCGCTCGATAGACTCGAGACCGTCAGGCTCCCCGGGCTGCATTGCCCGTGTGCGTCGCTCCAGGTTGAGCGGCTCGGCCGTGGCGAGCCGCTCGATGCTCGCACCTTCCGTTCGTCGCGCCCAGGAGATCCATGACATCGTCAGTCCGTTCCCGCTCTGCCGCTTTCGCAGCCATCGTCGCGGCGTCACTGCTGCTCGCGGGGTGCAGTGCCGCGTCGGCCGAGCCCGGCGCCTCGAGCCCGGCAGCCACCGCCGACAAGCCGGTCGTCATGCAGAACTGCGATACGAAGGTCACCTTCGCCAGCGCCCCGAAGCGAGTGGTGAGCATCAAGTCGACGTCCACTGAGATCCTGCTGGCACTCGGCCTGGGCGATCGCATCGTCGGCACCGCGTTCCAGGACGGCCCCGTGCCCGCCGCGTGGACGACGCAAGCGGCAAAGCTCCACAAGATCTCGGATTTCATGCCCAGCGAAGAGGCACTGCTCGCCCTCGAGCCCGACTTCGTCTACTCGGGCTGGGAGTCGGCCTTCACCGCCGACCAGGCCGGCACCCGCGCCGAGCTGGCTGGACTCGGCGTGAACAGTTACGTGCAACCGGCTGCCTGCCGCACGACCGGCGCCCCGTCGAAGCTCAGCTTCTCTGACATCTTTGGCGAGTTGAATCAGGTCGCCGCGATCTTTCGGGTGAGTGACACCACACTGATCGCGCAGCAGAAAGCCGAGCTGGCATCCGTGAAGAAGAACACCAAGGGCCTGAGCGCGCTTTGGTACTCATCGGGCAGCAGCATCCCGTATGTCGGGGCTGGCACCGGCGCCCCCGAGCTCGTGATGACGACGGTCGGGCTGACGAACATCGCGGGCGGTGTCAACGACGCCTGGAGCTCGCTCGGCTGGGAGTCGATCATCGCCGACAACCCCGACGTCATCATCCTGATCGACTCCAGTTGGAGCAGCGCGGCGAAGAAGATGGCCTACCTCGAGAGCAACCCCGCTACCGCGAACCTCAGCGCGGTGAAGAACCATCGCTACATCACGCTGCCGTTCCCGGCGAGCGAGGCGGGGGTTCGAACAGTGGATGCCGCGGTCTCGGTGCAGAAGCAGCTGAAGGCACTCGGTCTCGGGTGAGCCGGCGCGCACGGTCGTGGATCTGGGGAGTCGCGCTCGGCGCGGCCCTCCTGCTCTCGATCGCGGTGGCGACGACGATCGGGCCAGCGCCGCTCTCCGTTCCCGACGTGGTGGGCACCGTGCTGGCCCATCTCGGCATCGGCCACAACCCGCTCGACGCCCTGCACGATGGCATTGTCTGGCAGCTGCGACTGCCTCGCGTGCTCACTGCGGCGGCGGTCGGTGGTGGGCTCGCGCTGGTGGGCGGCGTGATGCAGGCGCTCACCCGCAACCAGTTGGCGGATCCGTATCTGCTGGGCCTGTCGTCTGGCGCATCCCTGGGTGCCGTCAGCGTGCTGCTGCTTGGCGTGACGCTACTTCTGCCGCTGGCGGCGTTCGGCGGCGCGATCCTGGCACTGCTCGCGACTCTCGGCCTGGCCAGTTCACTGGGACGCATCACCCCGACCCGAACCGTGCTTGCGGGAGTTGCGGTGTCGTCTCTCGCGGCGGCGATCACCAGCTTCGTGATCTTCTGGTCCGCGACTGGGGATTCGTACCGCGAAGTGCTCAACTGGCTGCTCGGCTCCCTCGCCGGCGACCGCTGGCCCCAAGTGGCGATCGCGGTCGGCGCGATGCTCGTAATCGGCGTGCCGCTGACCTTCTCCGGGCGCGTGCTCGACGCCTTTGCCTTCGGTGACACCACCGCGGCATCCCTGGGCTTCTCGGTCACTCGAGTGCGCTGGGGACTGCTCGGCGCCAGCGCGCTGCTCACTGGCGCCTTGGTCTCGGTCAGTGGGTCGATCGGCTTCATCGGCCTGGTGCTGCCGCACGCTGTACGACTCATGGTCGGGCCATCGAACCGCTCCCTGCTGCCGCTGTCGGCTCTGGTAGGCGGCACGTTTCTGATCTGGGCAGACACCCTGGCGCGCACCGTGTTCGACCCGCGCGAGTTGCCGGTGGGGATCGTCACCGCGCTGATCGGGGCGCCGGTTTTTGCGGTGTTGCTCGCACGACGCCGGAGCGAGGCATGAGCGGTCTCGAGGTCGGCGGGGTGACCGTTCGGGTCGGTGCGACGACGCTGGTCGACGACGCGGGATTCAGCGCTCCCCCAGGAGCCGTGACTGCGCTGCTCGGCCCGAACGGCGCTGGCAAGTCGACACTGCTGCGGGCCATCGCTGGTGTGGAGCGGTCTGCATCCGGAACCGTGCGTTTCGAGGGGGATGACCTGCTCGCCCTGCCGCGCCGCGAGCGTGCCCGTCGGGTCGCCTTCGTCGAGCAGGAGGCCACAACGGAGTTGCCCCTCACTGTGCGCGCGGTCGTCGCGCTCGGTCGAACCCCTCACGAGGCGACGTTCGGCGGACGCGATCCGGATGCCGCCCGCATCATCGACGAGGCAATCGCCACCGCCGGCGTGGGCGAATTCGCCGAGCGTGAGCTGCCGAGCTTGTCGGGCGGGGAGCGGCAGCGCGTGATGCTGGCTCGCGCGCTCGCTCAGCAGCCCCGCCTGCTGTTGCTCGACGAGCCCACCAACCACCTCGACGTCGGAGCCCAACTCGACGTGCTCGCCGCACTGCAAAACTTGGCGGCGTCGGGCACGACGGTGGTCGCCGCTCTGCACGACCTGAGCTCGGCGGCTGCGCATGCCGATGCCGTTGTGGTCCTCTCGCACGGACGCGTCGTAGCCGCCGGACGGACCGCCGAGACCCTCACCCCTGCGCTGCTGCGCGAGGTCTACGGCATCGAAGCGCGCTGGATGACGAACCCGCTCACCGGGCGGCCCCTGTTAGCCGTCGCGCGCCCCTGAACGGCGCTACCGGACTATTTGGCGGCCCCCTGGCACGGCTCCAACCCCCGTAGCGCCAACTCCCGGCCACTACCACCGCCACCGCCACCGCAACCGCAACCGCCTGCACTAACACCCCGGCCAACGCCGGCACTGCGCCGGCACCGACAATGCCAGCAGCACAATGCCAACAGCAACTCGGCAGTGATAACCCCGGCACACTCCGCAATCTGCGTGGGATCTTGCGTGGGATCAAAGTCACCCCAGATCCCACGCAGATTGCGGAGTGCGGCGAAGGTAGCAGGTAGCAGGTAGCAGGTAGCAGGCGAGGGTGGCCGCGCGAAGGTGGTCGTCACCCCGCGACGAGACCCGCTCTCCGCAGCCGTGAGCCGAGCCACCAGGAGGGCAGCCTGCGCGCTACGCGTCGGGGTCGAAGCGCACGCGGGCGAGCAGCGAGGCCGGCAGGAACAGGCCGCGCAGGCGCTCCCGCGGAGAGACCGATCGGGCGATGGCTCTGCGCACTGCGCGGAGTTCTGGCAGCGAGAGCGACGCAGCATCCGGTCGCCCATATGCCGCGGTTTCGACGTGGCTGCGGAAGCCCGAGATGCGGTCGGATTCGTCGGCAAGCACCATTGAGAGCCGTGCCGCGAACTCGCGGGCGGTCTCCGTCTCGGGGGCAAGCCAGCCGTGATCGCGTGCGGTGTCGCGCACCTCTGCCCAGGCGTTGGCGGCGGAGTCGCGGCCGCGGACGACCGCCCGTTCGCGGCGCCAGCGCACGAACACGCGCCCGACCGCCGGGGCGAGCCCGGCCGCCAGCAGCAATCCGAGCAGGATCAGTAGCACCAGGGCTGTCGCGTTGAAACCGCCGTCTGCCGAAGTTCCGGACTGGTTGGCCCGGTCGGTCGGGAGGTCGCGGCCTGCCGCTGCCGACGGGGTGGCACTCGCAGTCGGGGTTGCCGACGCCGCATCAGTCGGCGAGTCAGTCGGCAGCTGGGCAACAGCAGCGGGGTCAGAGTAGCTCGGCACCTCTCCGCGACTGGGGGTCGGCTCGAAGCGCAGCCAGCCGATGCCTGGAAAGTACAGTTCCGGCCAGGCGTGCAGATCGTGCGTGCTCACGCTGAACACCGTCTTGCCGTTCTGCACCGAGGGCTGGCCGGGCTGAAAGCCGACCGCGACGCGCGACGGGATGCCGAGCACGCGGGCCATGATCGCCATCGCCGAGGCGAAGTGCACGCAGTAGCCGGCCTTCCTCTGCAGAAACTCGGCAACGACATCCGTGCCGGTTCCGTCGTAGCCCTGAGCGACGGGCGCCGTCGTTGAATAGGTGAAGGCATCGCTTCGGAAATAGTCCTGCAGCGCCAACGCACGGTCGTACTCCGTGGTCGCGGAACCCGCCACCGACTCCGCGGTGTCGGTGATGATCGGAGGCAGATCGGCGGGCAACGCCGTGTACGACTTCGAGACGGTGTCGCTCGTGCTCGGCGAGCGCAGTTGGGCGAGATCGGGTTGCACACTCAGGAACGACGCCGAATATGTCTGGCCTCCGACGCTGGTGTCTGCGCTGCGCACCGACAGCCCCTGTGCCTCCCAGAACCAGGTGCCGGTGGTACCCGTGACTTTCGTGGTCGGGTACGGAACCGGTAGCCAGTTGCCTTGGATCTTGCCCACCGTGACCGCGGCAGTGGTCTTCGACTGCTTCACCACGCTGGTGAGCCCAGCCGCAGCAGGAAACGCCGACAGGGTGTTCTTCTCGCCAGGCCCGACCAGCGAGGGCGACCAGGAGCGCCCATCGAAGGTGTCGAGAGTCGCGAGGCGTAGGTAGACGGCCTGGTCGTTGCTCGTCGTGTACGTGACGGCAGTAATCGGCGCACCGCGACGCAGATCGTCACCCAGATTGATCAGCGGGTTGATCCCCGTCGACACACCGCCAGAACTGATCTGGTCTGGCGACTGCTCGACGGGCGGAAAGATCGACGACACGACGAACGAGCCGGCGATGACCATGGCGCCCAGCAGGATCACCGTGGCGCCGGTGGCGCGTCGACGTCCGATCCGCAGCAGAGCCAGGTAGCCGATTGCCGCAATCACGTACCAGTAGGGCTCGGCGATGTCGGGCCGCACCGCCACCGGGATGACCAGGAGGGTCAGGATCGGCAGCGCCGTCAGCGCGGGTGCGATCCGCAGCATGAGGTCGCCGAGCAGCGCGAGCCCGACGCACGAGATGGCGATCAGGAACACCACGCTCAGCTCCGGCGACGCGGGCAGCGACTGGACGGCGATCTCGCCCCATGCGTCATTCGTCAACTGAGCAAAGCGCGTCACGGTCTCGGGCGAGGGGATGACGCCGAGAAGTGCCGTGTCTGCCGCGTACCCGACCGTCAAGCCCAGCAGACCGACCAGCGCGCCAGCTGCTGTCGGCAACCAGGACGTCCGCGTGAGCTGACGCACCAACGTGGTGGTGATCAGCACCAAGAAGAAGAACACGGCGCCGACGATCCACCAGGAGGTGCCGGTCAGGGCGACGTGCAAGCCCGCCAGCGAGACCAGCAGAGTGCCGGCCAGCAGAAACATCCGACGCCAGGCATGCGGCCGATGCGGAACGGGGGGTCGCGCACCGGCCCGTGCCGACGCGGGCGCCGCAGGTAGCCGCCGGGGCGGAGTCGCGGAGGGCCGACGGATATCAGTGAGCGCCACGCGCGTACCCCGCCTCGCTCGAGGCGGCCTTCCAGGCCGACGCTGGCTGATCCCAGGTGCGCACGGGCACGCACAGCCAGCCCGCGTCGCTGAGGCGCTGCACGGCGCGCGGGCGCGGGTCGACCAGGAACGCGATCGCCGCATCCCCGGCACGACGACGCCGGATCAGCCAGTCAAGGGTGACGTCTTCGGGGTCTCCCAGCACCGCGAAGATCGGGCCAGCGGTGTCGGCGACGACCGCACGCTGCAGGCGTTCGGGGCCGGCATCCACGAGGGCAACGCCCGCCAGGCTAGTGAGGAAGCCTTCGCGTCGCGAGCCGTCCCAGCGCTCGCCGAGCTGGTCGATCTGCGGGGTCGCTGTCTCTTCGACGGTGACTTGGAATCCTGAACTGTCGAGATGAACCCCGAGCGAGGCGAGCATTCGCACTGTCCACTCGAAGGCGTCGCTAGTCGACGTGGGGTGCCAGACGTCCGAGTCGTCGACCACCGCATCCGGATAGCCGGCGAGCCGGGTGTCGAGCAAGATGTGGGCGTCAGGGTGACTTCGGTGCTCCTCCTGTCGCACCATCAGCTCGCCGCGCCGTGCCGACGCGCGCCAGTGGATGCGGCGCAGCGCGTCGCCCGAACGGTATTCGCGTGTGGTGAGGTCGTCGTCGTTGCCGGTGACGCGGCGCTGCACCAGATTCGCTGTGCCCTCGCCATCAGCCAGGGTCGGTCCGCCCGCCGGCAGATCAACGATCGCAGGGACGACAACGAGCCGGTCCGGCTGACCGACGGCAATGGTCGAACGGGCCATGCCGAATGGGTCTTCGTGCTCGATGACCAAGGGACCGATCTGGTACACCCCACGACGCGGCGGATGCAACTCGTAATGTGCGGTAATCAGTCGGCGCTGACTCTGACTGCCGCCGATGGGCAGCAACTCGTTCGGCTCTGCCTTCTCTTGCCACGGAATCGCGTCGTTCCAGACCAGGTGCGGGCTCGGCCCTGCGCCCTTGTTCTGGATGCGCAACGTCACCTGAACGCTGGTGCCAGCTGACACCACCGGCGGCGAGAAGAGCCGCACAACGTCAAGGCGCGGACGTCGGATCCGAGTGACGAGCAACCCGCCCAGCACCAGCAGCACGGCAGCCCCGGCGACGACAAGCGCCTCGTGACGCCCGCCGCTGTAGCCCACCACGAAGGCGAGCAGCGCGACGATGAGCGTGCCGACGCCGCGCACGCTGGGGCGAAGCCGCTGGTTCTTGTCGAGCGAACTGCGCGCTGCCGCAGCGGCGGCAGCTTCTTCCGATCCGGGTGCGGATCCGGCGGTGCCCCCTCGAGTCTGCCCGCGCGGCGCACGGCGTACGGCGGCGACGGCGCGTTCCCGCTGCTGACGTCGACGCGCGCGTACGCGACGGTCATCCATCAGGCGGCGCTCATCAGGCCGTGCCCGCTGCTCCTAGCGGCACCGGCGTCGACGCGACGATCCGCGCCGTGATGTCGGCGAGCGCTTCACCACCGAACGGGTTCGACCCGACCGAGGTGCGTACCGCCATCAGCCGGTGCGCCAGAACGGGCACGGCCAAGGCGTCGATGTCGTCGGGCAGCACGAAGTCGCGACCGTCGAGCGCGGCACGCCCCTTTGCAGCCCTGACCAACTGAAGTGTCGCGCGCGGGCTCGCGCCGAGACGCAGTTCACGGTCGACGCGGGTGGCTGAGGCGATCGCGACGGCGTAGTGCTCGACGGCAGGGCTGACGTAGACCTGACGAACCGTTTCGACCATCTGCTGCAGGCGCGTCAGAGTGACCACCGGGCGAAGGGCGTCAAGGGGGCTGCCGGTCTCGCGCTGGCGGAGCATGGATGCCTCGTTAGCTGCATCCGGATAGCCCATCGAGATGCGCGCCATGAAGCGGTCGCGCTGCGCTTCGGGAAGGGCGTACGTGCCCTCCATCTCGATCGGGTTTTGCGTCGCGATGACGGTGAAGGGGCGCGGCAACCCATAGGTGGTGCCATCAACCGTGACCTGGCGCTCTTCCATGCTTTCGAGCAACGCGGACTGCGTCTTCGGGGATGCGCGGTTGATCTCGTCGCCGATCACGATGTTCGCGAACACCGGGCCCGGCTTGAACTCGAACTCGCGATCGTTCTGGTTGTAGACCGAGACGCCGGTGATATCGGCGGGCAGCAGGTCGGGGGTGAACTGGATTCGTGACACCGAGCAGTCGACGCTGCGTGCGAGCGCGCGGGCCAGCATGGTCTTGCCGACGCCCGGCACGTCTTCGACCAGCAGGTGGCCCTCGGCGAGCAGCACAGTCAGCGCGATCTCGACAGCCTCCCGCTTGCCGTCAATCACGGTCTCGACCGCGGCCACGATGGCACGGCTGTCGAGCAGGAACTCCGCGATCGGCAGCGCACCGACGTTCAGGTCGGGGTCGCCGTCGACAGCGTTGCCGGTGGTCCGGTCTGTGGGGGCTGAGTAAGCATCCATCAGGTTCAGTCTGCCACGAGGTAGTGAATCGGCAAGGGGGCCATGGATGTCATCCGGAGCCGACCGTGTTTCGGTTCAGTCGGCGAGGCGGTTGCCTCTGCCGCTCAGCGCAGGCTGCCCGGAGGAGGTCAAGGGCTCTGTCGGGAAGCTGCATCAGGCCAGTCTGCGCTCGCGCGGGCATACTGAACGCGTGAACTGGATCCTGATGTCGACACTGGGCCGGGTGCTCGTCGTCGCGAGCATCGTCGCGCTCGTCGCGGTTGTCGTGCTGTTGGCCATCGGCCTGCCCAATTCGTACCTGATCTTTGCTGCGTTGGTGCTCGTGATCGTGAGCATCATGATCCATCGACGCGACATGAACCGCGCGATCCTGGGTCAGCTCCAGCGCGAAGCTGACGAGGCTGCTGAGCGGCGGATTCGATGACGGCGTTACTCCCCGTCGCGTAGCTCCCACGGGATCTCGCCGTCGACCAGCTTCACCGGCTCAGCCGGCGGCTCGCCGAACGGGATGGGGAACGCGTAGGGCGGCGACAGCAGCGGGCGCGACATGGGCGGCGGTTCGACGTGCGGGCTCAGCTTGTCAATGACCTCGGCCGCGGCATCCGGTCTCTTCTTGGCCTTGCTCATGAGCGGTCGGCGAACGAGGTCTTCTCGACGAGCACGCCTTGGCGGTCGTAGCGCTTCCAGATGCCCGACTTCTTGCCGTGCACCCACTGCCCCTCGTCGAGCAGGGCACCGCTCTCGTGCCAGCGCTTCCAGAGGCCGTCTTGCTCGCCATCGACGAACGAGCCCTGCTGCTTCAGGCCGCCATCGTCGCGCCACCACTTCCAGGGGCCACTGAACTTGCCCTTCACGAACTCGCCCACTGCCTTCTTCTGCCCGTTCGGGTGAAAGTACTCGGCCGCGCCGGTCTTCTTGCCATGCAGGTAGTTCTCGACGCCGCTGAGCGTTCCGTCGGCGAACAGGATGCGACGTTCACCGTCTTGAGGGGGCTTGGCCATGCCTCAACTTTAAGGCCGCGGCGTAGACGATGGCGCCGAGAGTACGTGCTTCGACGTACTTTCGTTGCTGAGAGTACGGAAATATGCGTACTCTCAACGGCGTTACTCGGGTTCGATCTCCACCGAGCCCTCGCCGAACCCAGCGGCGTAGCCCTCGTCATAGCCTTCGGCGCGGCCGCGCTCGTAGCCTTGGCGGTCCGCCTCGTCGCTGCCTAAGCGAAACATGTCGAGCTCTGCGCTCCGGATGAGGCGCGTCGCGCCCGGCGCGTCCAACCCCGTCACGAAACGCCCGAGCCCCCGCACGACGGCGACCGGGCGCCCGGCCGCCTTGCCCTTCACGAGGTCAGCAGCGCCTGCCAGTTCATCGGCGATCGCCGGGACCGTCACCTCCAGCACGCGTCCCTGACTGTCGGTCGAGCCCCGCAGGTCGTCGACGACGTGCAGGCCGGCGGCGCCGATGGCGACGTCGGTCTGGCCGTCTC
>JBDUBG010000101.1:0-3393 GCA_040004215.1 Pseudolysinimonas sp.
GCGGCGACACTGTGTCGCTGAACACGGCTCCCATCAACACCGAAGAGATCGAAGCGCTGCTCGATCAATCAGAACGCGCTGCTCGCTGAACGCTCACCCGGAGACGGCCGCACGGGGGCGCTTGACGATCCGCACCGTGCGTCGCGGTCGTCGCGTCAGGTAGCGGCAACGTTCAACCTGAATTTTTGCCGCCGCGCCCACGCCGCCCGCCATCACTCGGAGTGTCGCTGCACACGTCAGGCTGAGCGTTGCTCGGAGCGGGCCGATCGCCGGCTAGGCCGGGTCTGCGACGGCCGCACGGGAGCGCTTGACGATCCGCACCATGCGTCGAGGGGTACGCAGATTGACCTGCAGGGTGAGCTGGTGGCGGTGTCCGAGGATGATCGCGACAACGAGGCCCGCCACGGCTGGCACTCCGCCCGAGATCAAGAACGCCACCTGCGCGCCGAGATTCTCGGCTGCCCACCCGATGATCAGGCCCCCGGCGGCCTGCCCTCCGACGCTGACCAGGATGTAGAACGACATCACGCGGCCCCGGATGTCGAGGTTCGTTGAGAGCTGAGTCAGCGACTCCGAGGCGGTCGCGAATGCGAGGCGCGAGATGCCGATGCCGAGCAGAGCTCCGAGGAACACCAGGTACAGCGGCGCCACTCCCGCCACCGCCGTCACGACGCCATAGATGATGACCGAGACCACGATCGCGCGCAGTCTGAGCTGGCGGCGCCGCGTCGACAGCAATGCCCCCGCCAGCGCGCCAGCCGCGGCGAGCGAACTGTAGAGCCCGTAGCCAGCGGCCCCGGTGTGGTAGGTCGAGTTGGCGGATGCCGTAAACAGCACGGGCAGGTTCATGCCGAAGGTGGCCACGAAGAACATCAGCACGATCGGCCAGAAGATGGTCGGCTTGCGGATGACGTACTGCAGCGCCTCACGAATCTGACCCTTTGCCGCCACCACCGGACGGGAGCGGATCAGTTCATGGGTGCGCATAAACACGAGCGCGAGCACTGCGATGGCAGAGGTGCTGGCGTTGATGGCGATCGACCAGCCAGAGCCGACCAGCGTGATGAGAATGCCGCTGATCGCCGGTCCGACCAGCCCACCCAAGTGGAAGATGCTGGCATTGAGGGTGATCGCGTTGCGCAGCCGGTGGGATCCGACCATCTCCGTAACGAAGGCCGAGCGTGACGGCGCATCGACCGCAAACGAGCAGCCGGTGATCGCGGCCACGACGAAGACCATCCACACCTGCGCGACACCCATCAGCACGACCACCGCGAGGGCGCCGTTGAAAACCGTTCCCACCGTCTGCGTCAAGATCAGCGTGCGGTGACGCTTGTAGCGGTCAGAGATGACTCCTGCCCACGGACCGATCAGCAGGGTCGGCGCGAACTGGAGGGTGACCGTGAGGCCGACGAGTGCGACGTTGCCGGTCAGCTCGAGCACGAGCCAGTCGATGGCGATCCGCTGCATCCATCCGCCGATATTGGCGAACAGTTGGCCGATCACGTAGAGGCGATAGTTGTATGCCCGCAGCGCGATAAAGGTGTCGCGCCAGCGCGGCGCCTGCGTGATGACGGGGATGGGTTGCGTGACGCTCTCGGGTTCTACACCGCTGAGATTGGTCACGTTCCCCAAGGATACCCTCGCGTTCGTCATTCGATTGTGGAATCGTGGCTATAAGTCCCATTGGATTCTCGAATAAGGCGGTTCGCAATGTTCGACCCAGCGCTGCTGCGCACCTTCGTCGCCGTCGCCGAGACGCTGAGCTTCACCCGCGCCGGGGAGCTGCTGCAGCTGAGCCAACCAACGGTCAGCCAGCAGGTGCGCAAGCTCGAGCTCGCCGCCGGACGGCAGCTGGTCGCCCGCGACACCCGTGCGGTCTCACTCACCGACAACGGGGACGCCATGCTCGGCTTTGCGCGCAGCATTCTGAGCGCACACGATCAGGCTGCCGCCTATTTCACCGGAACGGCCATGCGCGGGCGCCTGCGCTTCGGCTCGGCCGACGACCTGGCGCTGACGCAGTTGCCGCAAATCCTGCGTGACTTTCGGCAGCTCTACCCGCAGATCAACCTCGAACTCACCGTCAACCAGAGCGGAGCACTCGCCCGACGTCTCAAGGCCGGGCAACTCGATCTGGTCTACATCAAGCAGGAGCCCGACCAGCCAGATGGCCGAGTCGTGCGCCGCGAGCGCCTGGTCTGGGTGGCGCACAAATCACTTCAGCTCGAGCCGGATCAACCCGTGCCGTTGATCGTCTATCAGGCACCGTCGCTGTCACGCAGCGCCGCCATCCAGGCCCTCGAGGATGCCGGCCGCACCTGGCGCATCACCTGCAACGTGCGCGAAATCAACGGCGTGCTCGCGGCGATGCGCGCCGGGATCGGGGTGGGGGTCTTTCCGCAGAACCTGATTCCGAGTGACCTGGTTCGTGTCACCAGCACCTTCGAGCTGCCCATTCTCGGCGACGTCGACTTCGCGCTGCTCGACAACCCGCGCGCCGCGCGCGAGCCGGTCGATGCGCTGGTCAGCGCGATTGTCGCGCGATCGTCGCTCGGCACAAACGGCACCTAGCCCGCGAACGCCGCGCGCCACCTCGCCAGCAGCTCGGCCTCATCGTCGATGTGGTCTGGCCGGATCACCCGGTCGTCAGCCACGAAATAGAACGCCGCGCTGATTCGGCTCGGATTAATACCCGCCCACTTCGCATAGGCGAGTCGGTACAGCGCCAGCTGCAGCGTCTTGCGCTCCAGGTCGTCGTCGTCCTTCGGCGCTTTGCCGGTCTTCCAGTCGACGACCTCGAACGTCGCGTCACCGTGTGCGTCGACGCCGGTCGCATAGATCGCGTCGATCTTGCAGATCACGATGCGGTCGTCGAACGGCAGGTGGATCTCGCGCTCCACCTCAATCGGGCGCCGATCGGCCCACTCCGAGGCCTCGAAAGTGGCACGCAACCGGGCCAGGTCGGCAGCCTCGACGCCGTCACCCTCGTCATCCAGCTCGATAGCGGGGGCATCCAACTCATCCGACCCGGCGCCCAGGCCGTAGCGGTTCTCGACCCAGGAGTGAAAGAGCGTGCCCAGCCGAGTCGCCTTGAACGGCTTCTCGGGCATCGGTCGCAGCAGCGACGACGCCACCGCATCCGGGTCGGTGACGAAGTCTTTGAACCGGGATGCCGGCACTCGAGTCGGCAGCGAGACCGCCCCCAGACCTGCCAAGCGTCGGGCTCGTTCGGTGAGCAGCAGTTCGAGCTCATGTGCCCACGGTCCGCCGATGGCCGGCTCGATCGCCCGCACCGCGGCGGCCGCCGCCTCGACCGCCGGTCGACGCGTGCCGAGTGGATCGAGCGGCCAGGTGATCCACTCCAGATTGTCGCCGAGCGGGTTCTCGTCG
>JBDUBG010000287.1:0-3363 GCA_040004215.1 Pseudolysinimonas sp.
CGCTGCCCGAGGGCACCGAGATGGTCATGCCCGGCGACACCACCGACATGACGGTTGAGCTGATCCAGCCCATCGCCATGGAAGAGGGCCTCGGCTTCGCCATCCGTGAGGGTGGTCGCACCGTGGGTGCTGGCAAGGTCACGAAGATCCTGAAGTAGTTCAGCTCTTCACGCATGAAGGGGTCTGGCCGAAAGGTCCGGCCCCTTCGTCGTTTCTGCGGGACAGAGTGACTCCTGCGAGCCGTCGGCGACAAGTAGCCGTCGTTCCTCGCGGAGTCCTCGCATGAATCCTTGCCGCTGGCAAGGGGGTTCGAGTACGCGGAGGCGAAACGTAGTGTCAATGGATGCGGCTGCGGCGCAGTGATTCGGCGGGTCCGGGCGTTCAGCGTGTGCGGGCGGGCAAGGGTTTCGGCTATCGGGATGACACGGGCTCACGGGTAACCGACCCCGAGCTGCTCGACCGCATCGCCCGCCTGGTGATCCCTCCTGCCTGGACCGATGTGTGGATCGCGCCGCACCCGAACGGCCACATCCAGGCCACCGGCCTCGACGCCGCTGGCCGACGGCAGTACCTCTACCACCCGCATTGGCGGCTGCAAAAAGACCGGGCGAAGTTCGACAGGATGCTCGCGCTCGCCGAGGCGCTCCCGGCGGCTCGCCGCAGCGTCACTCGCGACTTGCGGGGCGAAGAACTGACCCGCCAGCGTGTGCTCGCCGGGGCGTTCCGGCTGCTGGATTCCGGCTCGCTTCGGGTGGGGTCAGAGCGTTATGCGAACGAGAACGGCAGCTTCGGACTCTCGACGCTGCTCTGCGCCCATGCCACCGTGCGCGACGGCGAGGTGGTGCGGCTGCGGTTCCCGGCCAAGAGCGGGCATGCCTGGGAGTCTGAGCTCCGGGATCGCGACCTTGCGTCACTCATCACCGCCCTCAAGCGCCGAGGCGGCCGGTCACGGCTGTTCGCCTGGCAGCTCGACGGGAAGTGGCATCCCGTCAGCGCCGCCGAGATTAATGAGGACCTGCGACAGCGCACTGGCGGTGAGTTCTCGGCGAAAGACTTCCGCACGCTGCGAGGAACGGCGGCCGCGGCGCTGAGCCTGGCGAGGAGCGGCCAGCAGTCGGCCGAGAGTGCCAGGCGGCGTGCGGTCGCGCAGGCGGTTCGTGAGGCGGCCGCGGTGCTCGAGAACACCCCGGCGATCGCCCGGGCGAGCTACGTGGATCCTCGTCTGCTCGACTGCTATGCGCATGGCGAGACGATCGACGCCTCTCGCCCCGCATCGGTCGAAGCGCAGTTGTGCGCGCTGCTGTTCTCCTGAGCGCTTTACGGCTCAGCCGCTAGCCACCAGAATGTAGGCGACGGGCGGACGCACCGCCCCCGGTGGAGGAAATCGTGGGATTCGACGACATCGTAGAAAAGGCCAAGGAGCTCGCGGGAGACGCGGCTGACAAGGCGAAGGAACTCGCGGGGGATGCCCAAGAAGTAGCGGGCGATGTCGCCGACAAGGCGAAGGATGTCGCGGCCGGTGTGGCGGACAAGGCCAAGGATGTTGCCGAAAACGTCTCGGGCCACGCGCACGATCTCGTGCACGGTGATGACGACAAGCCGACCGCGTCTGGCGGGTCCGGAAACTAGCGCTCTGGCGCATCCAGCAGCGTGGGGGTGGCCGTCACTGCGGGCGGTGCGGTCGAGGTGCGCATGATGAGGCGAGCGTGCAACCGCACGACCTCCGGCGCCATGTCGGGGTTATGGATGTGCTGAAGAAGTAGTTGCACGGCGGCTGCTCCCTGCTCGCGAGGGTTCTGTTCTAGCGTGGTGAGACCGAACATTTCGGCGTATTCGTGGTCGTCGATACCGACCACGCTGAGATCGGTCGGGACCCGGATGCCGAGCCGACGCGCCGCCACGATGGTGCCGATGGCCACCTCGTCGCAGCTGGCGACGACCGCAGTGGGTCGGGAGCGAGCGTCTCCGAGCAGGTCGACGGCCGCGGCGTACCCTCCCGGCAAGCTCACGTCTGACGGCACATGCCTGATGTGCCCTGCGAGTCCGGCGTCGCTCATCGATTCGCGGTAGCCGGTCAGCCGGCGGCGGTCGACTTGAGCCCAGTGCTGTTCACCTCCGCCGCCCACGAATGCGATGTCGCGGTGACCGAGTGAGATCAGGTGATCGGTTGCGCGCCGGGCGGCGTCGTTGTCATCGATCTCGATCACGCTGGTTCGAGCGCTGGCGCCGACCACACTGACCATCGGACGATTGATTGCAAGGAGTCGCGCGAGTTCGTCATCGCCGGGCTCCAGGCCGACGATGATGAGACCGTCAAATCGCTTGCGCGCGAGAAACTGCTCAAAGATCTTCTCTCGCCCTGTGGTTCCGGGGCGCGCGTCGTACAGGGTCAGATCGAGATCCCGCGCGAGGAGAGCGTCTTGGATGCCCTCCAAGACTTCGGCGAAGAACCAGCGCGTCACGTACGGCATGACGACACCGATGTTCTGGGTTCGGCCGGTGGCCAGGCTAACCGCGCTGGTGGAGGGGACGTATCGCAAGGCGCTTGCCGCATCCACGACCCGGGCGCGCGTCGAATCGGAGACGTACCCACTGCCCGTCAGCGCACGGCTTGCGGTGGATTTAGAGACCCCCGCGAGGCGTGCGACGTCGGCAAGTCCGCTCATTTGGGTTGTCGCTTCCTCATGTCGGGCGCATGGTGACACACCTATTTTAGAGCAGATTTAGGAGAAAGATGGAACCGATTTCACATGGCAAAAGGCCAGCATTATGTTGAAGGTTACTGATTTGTGATGCCGCGGCGTTGCGCCAATGCCTCGGGATTGCATAGCGTGTGCGGGAGCGGTTCCTGAAGGAACGCTCTTCGCGTGGGACGCCCCATGCGCTCAATGAGGAGGAAAACATGGGCACATCATCTCGACGTGGCCTACTGACTTCGCTTGCCCTTCTGGCGGCTGCGAGCTTGGTACTGGCCGGTTGCGCCGAAACCGCACCGACGGGCAACGGCGACAGCGTCAAGGGACAGACGGTGAAGATCGCGGGAGGGATCACCGGGACGGAAGCCGACGCTCTCAACACGACATTCGACAAGTTCACCAAAGACACCGGCATCAAGGTTCAGTACACCGGTGACAAGGACTTCGAGGCCAACATCGTCACCAAGGTGAACGGTGGCTCGGCCCCCGACATCGCGATCGTGCCTCAGCCGGGTCTGCTCGCGACGCTCGTCGGAACGGGCCAGGTGGTCACGCCCGACGCGACGACATCCTCGAACGTCAGCAAGTACTGGTCGAAGTCGTGGAAGACCTACGGCACCGTCGGTGGCAAGTTCTACGCCGCTCCCATGCTCGCAAGCGTCAAGGG
>JBDUBG010000469.1:0-3346 GCA_040004215.1 Pseudolysinimonas sp.
TGCAGGATGGCGACCTGGTCTCGTTGGATTTCGCGGCATCCGTCAACGGCTGGGTCAGTGACTCGGCGCTGTCGATCGTCGTGGGGACGCCGCGCGACGAAGATCTGCGGCTGATCGAGTTGACCGAGGTCGCGCTGGCCGCAGGAATCGCCGCCGCAACTGTCGGCAACAAGATCGGCGATATCTCGGCCGCGATCGGGGACCTCGCGCATGCCGCCCGGTTGCGCGTGAACACCGACTTCGGCGGCCACGGGGTGGGGCGCGTCATGCACGGCGACCCACACATCCCGAACGACGGACGCCCGAACCGCGGCCTGCCGCTGCGCGCCGGCCTGGTCTTCGCGATCGAGCCGTGGTTCATGCTCGGCACCGACAAGATCTACACGGATGACGACGGCTGGACGCTGCGCTCGCGCGACGGCTCGCGTGGCGCCCACAGCGAGCACACGATCGCCGTCACCGACGAGGGGCCCGTGGTACTGAGCGCTCGCGCCCACTAGTCATTTCGAGAATCAGCATCGTCGGCGCGATCAACAAGAGGGCCAGCCAGAGCGACAACGCCGCAACGAATGCGAGCGTCCCCAGCCATCCCTGATCGGAAACCAGCGAGAGCGAGATCGTCGCGGCAATCATCGAGAACTCGATGATCAGCAACACGCGCTCCTGAGAACGGATAGTCGGCAGGCGGCGTCGCGCCATGACGAAGCCGTTCACGCCAAGCGAAAGCGCGAGCCCCGGGGCAAAGTAGCTTGCCGTCACCAGGAACGCGACCGACGGACCGACAATGCGGGGAGCCGCGATCGAGACCACGACGTAGTAGCAGATGGCGAAGGCCAACAGCGCCGCCCCGGCCCAGAGCTGGGCCAGCCACCAGGGTCGCGAATTCACAACAGCAACTCGGGCCGCACCCGCTTGGTTCGCTCGATCTGCTGCTTGTGGCGCCAGTCGGCGATCGCCGCGTGGTTGCCGCTGAGCAATACGGGCGGCGTCTCGAGGCCGCGCCATTCGGCCGGCTTCGTATAGCTCGGGTACTCGAGCAGACCGTCTTCGTGGCTCTCTTCTACCAGACTCTCTGGGTTGCCGACGACGCCCGGGATGAGGCGTCCGACCGCCTCGATGACCGCCATCACGGCGACTTCTCCCCCGTTCAGCACGTAGTCGCCGATGCTCAGCTCCCACACCTCAGCTGCACGGCCGCGGGTGTACTCGACGACCCGCTGGTCGATGCCCTCGTAGCGCCCGCAGCAGAACACGAGGTGCTCGCGTCCTGAAAGTTCGCGGGCCTGGCTCTGCACGAAGAGCGATCCGGCTGGCGTCGGGAAGATGACGGTGCTCTGCTCGGTGAGAATGGCGTCCAGCGCCTCACCCCATGGTTCAGGTCGCATCACCATGCCGGCACCGCCGCCGGCCGGGGTGTCATCGACCGTGCGATGCCGATCGTGAGTGAAATCACGCAGATCGTGCACGACGACCTCGATCAGACCGTTCTTGCGCGCCGTGCCGAGCAGCGACACATCGAGCACGGAGAAGAACTCCGGGAAGATCGTCACGATGTCGATGCGCACGGGTTCAGCGTAGTTGCGGGTCGTGCAGTGGCCGCGGCTCAGACCCACGGATCCGCGCTGATATCGACGTGAGGTGGATGAACCCGCCCTCCCGTGTATCTAACCCGCCCGACCCGCTGGCGGTTGGTCTGAGCCGCGGGGTCCTCCCCCGGCCGACGAACGCCGGGCTCTGCACCTCTCCGCCGGGCGCTCGTCTTCAGCTCCCGTGATCCGGCCATGCTCATGCGATGCCGTCCAGCGATGTCGCCGACGCGATCCGCCGACTTGGCGGTCTCTGCCACATCAGTCGGCTGGCACGCGACGGCATTTCTCCCTACCGCGTACAGCGTGCGGCCGCTCGGGGCGAGGTCACGAGACTGCGCACTGGATGGTATTCGGTCGGAGCGCCGCATGGCGAACTCGTGAGGGCGGTCCGCGCCGGCGGGGCCATCAGCTGCGTCTCGGCCCTCCGGCTGCGGGGGGTCTGGACCATCGACGACGACACAATCCATGTCCGGATGCGACGCGGAACACGGGCACCAGCCGTCGAACACGTACGCCGACACTGGAGTGATCGACCGATCATCGACCCGATCGATCCGGTGCTGGAGGCGGCGCGATGCGCCGTGCACTGCCTCCCGTTCGAGCAGGCTGTGGCGGCCCTCGACTCGACCCTGCATCTAGGCCTGACCACGTTCGCCGAGCTGGGTCGGGACGCAGATCCGCGCATGCGGCGGATCTTGGGATCACTCGACGCGCGAAGCGAGTCAGGGCTTGAGTCGCTGGCGCGGGTGAGACTCGCGCGGCGGCGGAATCGTCTGCGACCCCAGGTCCGTATTCCAGGCGTTGGCCGCGTCGACCTCCTGATCGGGGATCGACTCATCCTTGAGTTGGACGGCGAGGAGTTTCACGACTTCGAGCAGGATCGTTCGCGCGACCGACGCGCGGTAGTGCGGGGATACCTGACAATTCGAGCGAGTTACCGCCAGGTGATCGACGAGTGGGCCGCGCTCGAGGCCGAACTTCTCACCTTGATCCGGCGCCGGGAGCACTTGGGAAGGAGCTCGTACTGCTGATATCCACCAAACAGGGCGCTGGAGGTCCTCACGTCGACGAAAGCACCGAACTGTGTGGCTCGGCCGCGCCTACGACGTCGAGGCCACCGGACCCCGGCCCGGCGCCGGGTCGTCGTCAGCCAGTTCCTCGAAGAGGCCGGGCGGCGGGGTGAGCGTGACCGTCCCGGCGGCGATGTCGACCGCGGGCACGATGGCGGCCACGAACGGCACCAGCACCTCGCCGGATGCGGTGGCAATCACCAGCAGATCTTGCGCGGGCAGATGGGTGACGCGTGCCACGGTTCCCACCTCAACCCCGTCGCGCAGCGCACGAAGGCCGACCAGCTGGTAGTCGTACCAGGCGTCTGGCTCGTCGGGAAGCTGCGACGGATCCTGATCGACCCACAGGATCGCCTTGGTGAGCGACTCGGCGGCGTCGCGGTCGGCGACTCCGACAAAAAAGCCGACAGGACTGCCGTTGTACCAACGGAGCTCGATCAGTTCGAGTGACTTGCCGTGCCAGGGTGACGAGGTCGGCACCTGCAGGGTGAAGCTCGCGCCAGGAGTGAACCGCCGATCGGGATCGTCGGTGTAGAGCTCGATTTTCAGCGCGCCTTTGAGCCCGTGCGCCTTGGTCAGACGACCAACGCGGACCTGATCGGCTGACTTCTTGTCGGCACCGGCACTGGCGCGCGGAGCGGGATGCTCGCTCACGCCTCGTCGGTGTCGACGACGTCGACGCGCACG
>JBDUBG010000091.1:0-11191 GCA_040004215.1 Pseudolysinimonas sp.
ATCCCGGGCCCCAGCAATAGACGACCACCGACGTGCCGAGCGGAATCTCGGATGCCGCGCGCCCGACAATCTCGGCGGTGGGCAGGTGCAGCGCGCCGACAGCGCGCCCCTGGTGCCAGGATGCGTGGCCGCGAGTGTCAACCAGCACCAGCCGTTCCCCCGCGGACTGCGCAGCAGCCACGTCTGACGCGTCGGTCTCGTAGCGCAGTTTGGCGGTGAAATGCTCGATCGCGGCGGTGGTGTCGATCGCAGGGGAGTCCATGCATCAACGCTAGCGGCGGCATCCGCGGCCGGTCGAGGGGGCAACCGTCAGGGTCCGATCAGAACCTGCCACCTCGGGCGATACTCTCAGAACGGTGAGCGAGCAACCCGAAGACCCCGTGAAGAAGCGGCGGTTCGTTGACCTCGCGCCGCTGCGAGAATCGCGGCCTTTCGCACGGCTCTGGTACGGCGGTGCGATCTCGGGGATCGGCGCGCAGCTCACGATCGTGGCGGTTGGCCTCCAGATCTACGACATCACGAAGTCCACCTTCGCCGTGGCGCTGGTGGGTGGCATCGCGCTGATCCCGATGATCGTGGCCGGGCTCTGGGGCGGCGTGCTTGCCGACGCCTTCGACCGTCGGCAGGTTCTGATCATCAGCGCGGTGGCCGGCTGGCTCACCACGCTGGGGCTCATCGCGCTGGCCTGGATCGAGCTCGGCATCCACGAGCACGTTCCCGTGTGGCCGTTCTACGTGCTGACTACCGTCAACGCGGTCGCCTCAACCATCACGATGGCGACCCGCACCGCGGTCTGGCCACGGATCCTTCCCCAGCGTCTGGTGCCCTCGGCGAGCGCGCTCTATGGCATCGCATTCGGAGTGCAACTGACCCTCGGCCCCGCGCTGGCCGGCGTGCTTGCCGCCTTCACCGGGTTCACCTGGACCTACACCGTCGACGCCATTCTGTTCACCGCCGGGTTCGTCGGAATCCTCAGCCTGCCCAAACTGCCACCTCTCGAACGCACGAGTGGGGCGGGATGGCGCTCGCTGAAAGAGGGCCTCGCGTTCTTGGTGCGCGCACCCAATATCCGCGCCGGGTTCTTGATTGATCTGCTCGCGATGGGGCTCGGGCGCCCGTTCGTGATCCTGCCAGTTGTCGGCGCTCTGGTGATCGGCGGCGGTCCGGTGACCGTGGGGATCCTCACGGCGTCGGCAGCGATTGGCACCTTCCTCACTAGCCTGCTCAGCGGGCCGGCCAGCCACGTGCGTCGCTACGGCTTCGCCATCGGCGCGTCGGTGATGATCTACGGCGGCTTCACGGTGCTGTTCGGCCTGGTGATCGGAGCGATGCAAACCGGATGGTTCGGCCCGGTCGGTCCGGACATCGGGCAGGCTAACCCCGTCGCGCTCCTGATCGCGGGGGTGGCCCTGGCTGGCACGGGAGCCGCTGACGAGGTGAGCGCGATCTTCCGCACGACGATGCTGCTGACGGCAGTTCCTGACGGGATGCGCGGTCGGCTGCAAGGGATCTTCACCGTCGTCGTCACCGGAGGTCCGCGCATCGGAGACCTCTACATGGGCACCCTCGCGACCTTGGTTGCGCTCTGGTTTCCGCCGGTGCTCGGGGGACTGCTCATCGTGGCCGCGGTCGGAGTGATCCTGCGGGTGCAACGCGGGTTCCGCGGGTACGACGCGCAGCATCCCTCGCCGTAACAGCCGCACCGTTCAGCGTCGCCCGCCGGGCCGCCGCCGCCGAACATGCTGAGTTCTCAGCACCGCGCCTGGTGCCCGAACGTAGGCTGAGTCCATGACTCAGACTCACACGCCGGCGTCCGAGGTTGCGCCGGTGCCGCGCGCGCGCGACAGAGTGCGCGGCTGGGTGCTTCCCGCCATCGCGGGACTGGTCTCGGTCATCCTGGGTCTCGGCCTCTCGCAACTGATGGCGGCCATCGTCGCCCCGACCGCGAGCCCCGTGTTGGTTGTCGGCTCGCAGCTGATCGACTGGGCGCCCCCGTGGGCCAAAGAGACGGCGATCGCGCTGTTCGGCACCGGCGACAAGGCTGCACTGCTCACCGGAATTGCGATCGCGCTGGTGTTGGTCTCGGCCGCCGCCGGCGTGCTTGAGCGGTGGAAGCCGCCGATCGGGCGCATCGTGATCGGGGCCGCAGGTGTCTTTGGTGTGGGCGCGGCGATCGCGCGGACGGGCTCATCACCCCTCGACATCGTCCCAGCCGGCGTTGCGACAATCGTCGCGCTCATCAGCTTGGGCTACCTGCTCCGCAAGCTTGACGAGCGCCCCGTGGCCCGCCCAATCAACCCGGCGACGCAGCGGGCAACCGGTGCGCCGAGCACAGCGACCGCCGAGGCCGCCGCAGTTCAACGCGCGGCGGCTGCGCGACTCAGTCGCCGGCGCTTCCTCGGCCTGTCTGGCGGAGCCGTCGTGGCCGGTGCGCTGGCAACCCTGGGCGGGTACGCCCTCGACGCGGGTTCCCGCGCCGCGGCCGTCGCCCGTAACGCGCTGAAGCTGCCAGCGCCTGCGGTCACCGCCGCTCCTGTGCCTGCCGGCAGCGAACTGTCGATCCCCGGGCTCGCGAAGGTAGTGACGTCAAACGCCGACTTCTATCGGATCGACACCGCGTTACAGATCCCGCAGATCGACCCGACTCAGTGGAAGCTGAAGATCACCGGCATGGTTGAGGAGCCGGTCACGATCAGCTTTGCCGAGCTCCTCGACCTGCCTCTCGAAGAGAGCTACACGACGCTCATGTGCGTCTCGAACGAGGTCGGCGGCAACCTGATTGGCAATGCCAAGTGGTTGGGATATCCCCTCCGCCATCTGCTGGCGAAGGCGAAGCCGACGGCCTCGGCCGACATGGTCTTCTCGCACAGCGCAGACGGCTTCACCGCCAGCACTCCGCTGTCGGTGTTGCAGGAAGACGACCGCAACGCGATCCTCGCGGTCGGTATGAACGGCGAGCCGCTTCCGCTCGAGCACGGCTACCCGGTGCGGATGGTGGTGCCGGGGCTGTATGGCTACGTCTCGGCGACCAAGTGGGTGGTCGAGCTCGAGGTCACCCGGTTCGCTGATCACTCGGCGTATTGGACCGAGCGCGGATGGAGTCCGAAAGGTCCGGTTAAAGTGGAATCCCGCATTGACGTGCCGCGGTCAGGAACGACGGTGAAGGCCAGCCGGGTCGTGGTCGCCGGCGTCGCGTGGCACCAGCACACCGGCATCGAGCGCGTCGAAGTGCGTGTCGATGGCGGCGCCTGGAACGAGGCGACGCTCGCTGCCCCCATCTCGGCCGACACCTGGGTGCAATGGAAGTGGGAGTGGGACGCCACCGCGGGCCAACACCAACTGGAGGTGCGCGCCACCGACGCCGACGGAGAAACGCAGACCGCGAACATTGCCGACACCGTGCCAGATGGGGCGACCGGCTATCACCAGATCACCGTCAACGTTGGCTGAGTCGCCGCTCCTGCACGACACGAGCTAGAGCATATGTCGGCCGTGCGGCACCTCGGCGACCACTCGACCGTCGTGCAGCTCGAGCGTGCGGTCTGCGAAGGCGCCGAGCTGCGCGTCGTGGGTGCTCACGATCGCCGCGGCTCCCTGGTGATGCACTAACTCGCCGATCAGCTTCATCATGGCGATCGCGGTGCGACTGTCCAGTTGGCCCGTCGGCTCGTCGGCAATGAGCACGTCTGGCCGATTAGCGAGCGCGCGCGCGATTCCGACGCGCTGCTGCTGGCCGCCCGACAGCTCATCTGGACGCTGATTGGCGTGCCCCGAGAGCCCGACCAGTTCCAACAGTTCGCGCACCCGATCCGCTCGAGCTCCCGGCTCAGTGCGCACGACGCGCAGCGGCACCTCGATGTTTTCGGCCGCCGTGAGCATGGGCAGCAATGCGAATGACTGGAAGACGAAGCCCAGCCGCTGACTGCGCAGCACGGCCAGGGCATCGTCGTCAGCCGCCGACAGTTCCTGGTCGCCGATCCGCACCTCACCGGAGGTCGGCCGATCGAGACCCCCCAGCAGGTTGAGCAACGTTGTCTTGCCCGAGCCGGACGGGCCACGCAGCAGCACGAGTTCGCCGTTCTCGAGGTCGAGGTCGACGTCGGCCACGGCATGCACCTCGGCACCCGGACGGCCGTAGTCGCGGTGTAGCGCGCGGGCGCTCAGGATCGGTGGGGGCGTCATCCGTTGTCCTCATTGTCATCATCGCGGGTGGGGTGCACCGGCGACACGGTCACGTGGTCACCCTCGAGCCCCAGTCGCACCCGGTCGCGCATCGCGAGCTCGGTGATGTAGTCCTGCGGCAGCTGGAGCCTTCCCACCTTGTCGAGCACGGCGAACTCCTCGGCGACCTCGTGCTCGCGCCCCGACAGGTCGGTGCGGGTGTGGCGAAGCACCTCGGTGGAGGTGCGTCCGTCGCGAATCTGCACGGTGCGCCGCACGTGGTCTGAGACTCCGGCGTCGTGGGTGACGATCAGCACGGTAGTTCCGAGCTGCTCGTTGATCCCGCGGAACGCCTCAAGCACCATCTCAGAGTTGGCATCGTCAAGTTCACCCGTCGGCTCGTCGGCGAGGAGCACCTCGGGGGAGTTCGCCATCGCAACGGCCACGGCAACGCGCTGCTGCTGACCGCCCGAGAGCTCGGCCGGACGTCGATTGCGCAGCTCGCCGATGTGCAAGAGATCGAGAAGTTCGGTGATCCGCGCATCTCGTGCGCGACGCGGCGAACCCGCGACCACCAGAGCCAGCGAGATGTTCTCGGCCGCCGTCAAATAGGGCAGCAAGTTGCGGGCCGTCTGTTGCCAGATAAACCCGACGGTGCGACGACGGTATTCCGTGCGCTCGCGTCGACCCATCGCGAGAAGGTCATGGCCAGCAACTTTGGCCCGACCTGCAGACGGGACATCGAGTCCGGAAAGGATCGTGAGCAACGTCGACTTGCCAGACCCTGAGGCCCCGACCACCGCCGTGAGCTCACCGCTCTCGACAGTGAGGTCGAGGCCCTGGAGGGCCTGAACTTCCACGCCGGTCGACGAGAAGATTCGCACCAACTCGTGGCATTCGATCGTGGGCGTCATGACGCTCCCATCTTTCATGCTCCCATTCTCAGGGTGGTTGAAGGGTTGAGACGACGATCCACCGCGATCGCGACCAGTCCGGACGCCACAACGACGACGGAGAAAGCGCAGAGAACGCCAAAAATCAGCAGCGGATCGAACACCGGAATCAGTCTCGCTTCACTGCCCGTGTACGGGCGCAGGTCGACCGCCGCGGTGACGATGAAGGGCAGCGCAATTCCGAGCAGTGCCCCCGCGACGAGCGCCACTACCGCAACGGGCACGAGCTCCCAGGCGATGAGGGCGGAGAGCTTGCGTCGCGGCATCCCCAGGGTGCGCAGGATGCCCGTCGTTCTGGCGCGATCGACGCCCGCCGCCACCGTCGACAACACGAGGGCGATGCCGCACAGCAGCACGGCGAGACCGGCTCCCAGGATCAATCCGACCTGCACCCCGTTGACGACCGGTTCGAGTTGGCGCGCCGCAGTCGCCTCGACAACGGTCATCACCGTCGTGGTGCCATCTGCCTTGGCCGCGGCGGAGTCGGCGCCCACCGCGTGCTCCAGAAGTTGCTGCAGCTGTGGAGGACTCGCCGCGTCAGTTTTGATCAGCAGCACCGACGGAGCGAAGGTCGTCGAGAAGCGTGAGGCGAAGGCCTGGTCGACCATCAACCATTTCTGTTGAGGCCCCAGACGCGATTCGGCAGGTAGCGACCCCACCACCCTCACCTTGACGTTGTCGATCGTCGCGGTGCGGTCTGCACCGAGCCGGGCGAAGAGATCAGACGACGCGACCACCGGGACACGACCATCCACCAAGGTGCGCAGGCCTGCGGGGATCGTCCGAAGCGACCCCAGCTCACGAGTCTGCGCCAGCAGCAGCGTCACGCTGTCGTCGACTGGCGCCTGGGTCACGGTGAGGGGCCCGAAGTATTGAATGCCGGCAACCGCTCGCACCCCGTCGACCCGCGCCACGGCGTTCCGCTGGGCTGGCGTCAGCGTGGGGCCGTCAACTCGGGCGTCAGCGCCGACCGTCTCGGACGCGGCCGTTGCGATTCCCGCATCGATGGTCGTCAACAGCACGGCAGAGAACAGGGAGACCGAGATCCCAACCACGAGAGCGAGCACGCCGGCGAGGCCAACAGTTGGCGCGCGCGTTGCCCGGATGGAGCCGATGAAGGCCGGCAGACCGCGCGCCCGAACAGCAGCCCGTCGGGTGGCGCGCATCGGGATCGGATATCCGCGCACGACCACAATCCCCACCGAGACCGCGAGGAGCAACGGCGCGACCGACAACAGTGGATCAACTCCGACAGCCGCAGACGCCTGCGCCAGACCGCGATGCACCAGAAGGAATAGCGAGACAACCGCCAGCAAGATGATCGCGATTTCCACGAACCCTCGCAGTTGGGCGACCGCTGAGGCCAGCACGCCACGACCGGTGCCGGTGACCGCGAGCGCGGCAAAGAGGATCGGCGGCGTCACCGCGACCAGCAACGGGAACAGGAGGTTGGCGGGCTCGAAACTCCCCGGGATCAGCACCGTCGACAGTACTGTCACAACGAGGACCGTCGGGATCGAAAGCAGTGCGCCCTCCAGCGCCATCACCCCCCGCAACTGCCAGGGACTTGCCCCCCGTGCTGCCGCGAGCAGCAGGTCGGTGCGGCGACCCCGAACAACCGCCTGTACGCCCAGCATCAGAACGGCGAGCACCACTCCCAGGGGCGCGGCTGCAAGCAGGGCGAGAAGACCGGCGAGCACAGCGCCGCGCTGCACGGCGGTCTGCACCGCGTGAGTGACGTCAGTCTGCAACGGCAGTGTCGACACGGTGTTGGGCAGCGAGATTCCCGCGGCAACCGTTGCCGCGAGTTGCGAACGCAGCGTCGCCGCATCCGCCCCCTCGATCCCAGCCGTGCTGATCGGGTAGTACAACGAGAGTTGCGCGTTTCGAAAGGTGTCGGTCAGTCGGCCAACCGACAGGGGATCGACGAATGCCGACGCCGCCAGGTATGGCAGGTTCGTGTCACTCTGAGCCGGCGTGGCGGCCAGCAGCTGCGAATTCAGCGCCCAATACACGTCGTTCGGATCGATCGGCTCGAACAAACCGGTGACCCGGTATTGCTGCGGTTCACTGCCCGCCGCAGTGACGACGTCGCCCGGAACCACCTTCAACTGTGCTGCCGACTTCACGGAGAGCACGACGTCGATCGGGATCGCCACGGTGACCTGCGACGGCTCCGTGTCGCTGGTCGACCATGGCGTGGGCGCCGTGCCCTGCACGACGTGGATTCGCGACAAGTAGTCCTGCGCCGCCGTGAGCTGCAGCCCCACCAGCCGGGACACTCCGTCGACGTGGGAGCCCTGAACTACGGGAGTTTGCACAATCCAACGCGGAGCACCCACGATTCGCCGCAGCGGCTGAGGCAATGAATCGCGCGTCTCCGTGAACGTCGACTGCAACCCCCCATAGATCTGCCCGAGTTGGGGCGGTGGGGTCGGGTTCCAGAACTCGGGGAAGGCGACAGAGCCCTGCAACGTTTGCCCCTCTGGGCCAATCGCTGCGAGTTGGTATGCCAGCTCGGCAGTCGCCTGCTGCTCGACCAGGCGAGGCACCACCGCGGCAATCAACGCCGTCACCAGCACCAGTGCAGCGACCAGCAACGACGCCGCCGGTCGCGTCAGTAGCCGCCGCATCACGAGCCTGGATGCCCCCCAGCGCACGTTGTCTCGTGTGCTCTCTGTGCGCGCGCTCATCGCGAGCCTTCTCGTGCCTGTCGACGCACCGTCACCACGACCAGCAGCAGCAGCGCAGCCAAGGCGAGCAACAGCGTGGTGAACGCGAGCGCTCCACCGAGCGTGTCGACCTGGAACGAGGTGCCGAGTGCCCCAATCGGGTTCGCGACAGCAGTGCGCGCGAGTCCCGGCACGAGCACCACGCTCACCAGAAAGCCGTCGACCAGCCCGGCGACCACGCCGAGCACAAGCAGAATGCCCCATTCGATAGCCCGGTTGCGGGCCTGCTCGACGGGGCCGATGCCGACGGCGAGTAACACGTCGACTTCGTCGCGGCGGGCTCGGAGTTCGGTGAGCAACCCAGCCGCGACTGCGAGCAAAGCGAGAAGTGCCGTCGCGGCGCCAGCGATCCAGACCACCGTACGCGCCGACTCCAACACGCGCTCGACCACGCTGGGTGCCGCGGTCTCGACGAGCGTTCCGACTGGCGTTCGTTTCGTCACCTGTTGAGCTGCCGCCGCCGGGTTGGCCGTCGAGACCCACCACTCGCGCGCCGAGATGTCGAGTCCCGAGAGAAACGCTGAATCCTGGAGCGCGGCCAAGTCGACCAGGGCACCCTCGCCCTTGTGCGTTCCCGGGATCACGGGCGAGATGCCGACCACTGTCGCGGACATCGTCCCACCGTTAGCGAGGGTCATCGAGGCGGGAGACCCGACCGACAGCCCGTCGGCGTCGGCCATCCCTCTCGAGATGACGATGGGCAGTCGCGAGTCGCCCAGGGGAGTGGATTGCAGCAACACCCGCGTGCCGGCCGTCGCCTGCGGCACATGCACCCCGACGCGGTGATCGCTGAGTCCCACCGCGTTCTGCCTGTCAGAACTGCGCACCGGCACCCAGCGGCTGTCGAGCGGGATCACCGCACCCGCTCCACCGCTGGCACGCACCTCGAGCGCCACCTCCGCCCCGGCCGGAACGGCAGGGAGCACGACGTCGATGCCGTGGATCGTCCACGGTGCGAGCCCAGCCGGCAGCTCTGCCGTGAAGGCGCCCGTCGTGTCTGCCTCAGCGTGAAGCACGCGCTCAGCGCCCGCGGAGTCAACAACCACGACGTCGGCGGCCGAGGGAACGGCACGTGCCGGTGTCGCCGTGAAACGCAGAGAGAGACCCGTTGCTCCTGTCGGCACCCTCGGGCGATTGACCGTCGACACCGTCAGTTGTCGGGCGAAAGCGGCGGGGTCAACAGCTCCAGGGACCGCCTTGATGAGCTGGGTGAGCTTCGAGGTAGGCAGCGCGATCAAGGTGTTGGGGGTGCCCCCGATCTGGATCTCGGAGGAGGCGGCGGGCGCGGCTGCCTTCTGCCCGACAATCGGGCGGGTAATGGTCGCGGGGAGCGACTCTGACGCGGAGGTGACGCGCAGTTGCGCGCCGAGCTGAACGGTGCGCGTCTCGGAGGCCGAAGCAGACCAGGTGCCCGAGTAGCTGGCTGCGGTGACCAGGCCGCTGACCGCGAACACCATCACGAGGATGGGCGTCAATGCCGAGCGCGATCTTCTGGCCAGCTGTCTCAGCGGCAGAGCGCGCAGCCCGACCGTGCGCCGTGCTCGTGCCTCGAGGCCTCGGGCGACGAGGGGAAATGCTGAGAGCGCGAGTAGCCCAATCGCCACGATGGCCAGAGCGGGCGCCGCCACGGCAAGCGGGTCGACCGCGGCTCCGCCCTGCGCCGTCGGTGTCAGCGGAGAGCCATAGAGGAGGAACTGTGAGACCGCCACCACGGCGGCAACGACCAGCAGCCCGACCGTTCCGACTTCGATCGTGGAGCGCAGGCGTCCCGCCCTAGCGGTTCCCCGGCCCGGCGCGCCCGAGTCTGTCGCTGCGTCGTCACGCCTCGACGATGCGGGCATGACATCCCGCGATGCGTGTCCGGCCGCCCCGCCGATTGCGACAATCGCGACCAGCGCCACAGCACCTGCCCCTGCCCAGCCGAGGCTCGGGACTTCTCCGCTCGCGTCTCCCAGCGCGAGCACAGCCACCGCGATCCCACCACCGAGAGCCGCCGCCGGAATCGCAATGACCGTGGCCTCGACTCCCGTTGCCAGAGCGAACCGGCGACGGCTCCCCCCTCGTGCACGCAGCAGCGCATTCTCTTCGGTGCGCAGCTGCTCGAGCATCCGCGCGAGTTCGACCAACATCACGAGACCGAGCACCGCCACCACGACAAGCGGGGCGGTCGAGGCCGCCAAGGCCGACTGAATGTTTCGCAGGATGGGGTTCATCGCGAACGGCAGTCCGCCACTCGCCCGCACGTTGGTCCCGTCGTGTCCCGCAGCCAGGATCCGCGCTGGCAGGTCCTCTGCTGCGCTCTGCAGTGCGCCGAGTTGGGCGGAGGTGACCCGGGACGCATCGGGCAGCACGATCCACCTGGCGAGGACATCCACGTCCATGGACTTCAGCGTTCCCACCCACAACGAGGGGTCGATGACCACCCAGCCGCTGGCGCCGCTGTCACCCTGGCCGAAGAGCGGCGCGGAGCCCCCTAACCACCGCGGATCATCCGGGTTGCGCACACGCCAGGTCGCGGTGATCGTGATGGGCGTGCCGTCTGGCAGGGCGAGCCGCTCGCCTACCGAAACGCCAAGTGTTTTCGCCGCGTCTGCCTGGATGGATGCTTCCGCCGCCGTGCGCGGCCACGCCCCCTGCACGAGCAACGCCCGCTCGGGAAGCCCCGGAATCGACGCCAACGTCGTTCGGATCTGATCGTCGCCGGGCGCGCCGAGCGTGCTGCCTTCTGTCGTGACGATGTCGCGAACGATCCGCACCGGAACCGACTGACCGTCGGCGCGGATGTCATGGATGGCAGCAGTGATGCGGGCATTCTGAGCCGCCGTCGCGGCCGGCTCCCCGTTGCCGGCGAGCGGAATCGTCAGCTGGAATCCGCCGTCGTATCCGTGCAGTGCTGACAGCCCGGCACGGGCGCCGACCGTTGCGGCAGATGCGAGGTAGCCGGAGAGCCCGACGCTCATGGCCGCGAGCAGCATGACCACTCCGAGCACGGCCAGAAAGAGACCGGCGCGGCGCCGCATCCGCTTCATCGCTAGCAACTCGACCGGACCTCCGGGCAACGACCCTCTACGTGCTCGCCGACGAGCACCAATCCGTACATCCTATAGTCTTCACGAACGCCGGGCGGTGGCCGAGGCGGTCGACGGCAGCCAGCCTCAGGCGCCCATCTTCAAAGTTGCCGACGGGTTCACGCGATCGCCGACGGCGACTGCGATGAGACCAGCCGCGAGTACCACCGCCGAGAACACGACAAGGACGCCCCCAAGCAGCAAGGGATCCAGCAGCGGCACCGGGCGTTCCAGACCACCGGTGAAAGGGCGCAGGTCGACAGCGAAGGTCACCACG
>JBDUBG010000292.1:0-3297 GCA_040004215.1 Pseudolysinimonas sp.
GCGCTCATCGCGGAGGGTCGCAGCAACGCCGAGATTGCCGCATCCCTCTATCTCGAGGTCTCGACGGTGAAGAGCCACATCAACGCGCTGTTCGCCAAGCTCGGCGTGCGTGACCGGGCGCAGGCGATCGCGCTGGCCTGGGGGCGCGACGTGCCGCCGACGGAAAACGGTCGCTGGTGATATACCCCGGGGTATAATTGGCGCATGGAACCTGATCTGCGACAGCTTCGCCGGCAGGCTGGTCTCACCCAAGCGCAGTTGGCCGAAATGGCAGGCGTGAGCCAGCCGAAGCTCAGTCAGTATGAGCGCGGCGTCACCACTCCGAAACCGGAGACGTACAAGCGGATTGTGGGCTTCGCCCGGAAGCGCCCGTCGGTGGTGCTGGAGGAGAATGCCGATGCGGTGCTGGAACTGGCTCGGCGGCATCACTTGGCTGACGTGAGAGTGTTCGGATCATCCGTGTACGGAACCGACACACCCCAGAGCGACATCGACCTGCTGGTTCGTGCAGAGTCCGGAGCAACATTGTTCGACCTTTCGGCTTTTGCGGCGGAGGTCGAGGCACTCACGGGCTACCCGGTCGACGTCGTCACAGACCCGGCACCGCGCACTGCGATCTGGGATCGCATTCTGGCTGAAGCGGTCTCGCTGTGAGCGACACTGGCCGGTTCCGTTCGAAGCCGAGCGGAGGGCCGGCGCCCAGACCCAAAATCGATCCGACTCCGCAGATGATTGACGACCTGGAGTCGCTGGCTGCCGACGCGGCGAGCATCGTCGGGAACGGTCGCGCATCCTTCCTGAGCTCTGAGAGTGCCCTGTACCGTCATGCGGCCGACGGCATTCTCGTCAAGGTGCAGGAGCTCTGCGATCGGTTCCCGGCGTCATTCCGTGCCGAGAGGCCAGACGTTCCTTGGAAGGCAATTCGCGGGACGAGAAATCGCATCAGCCACAACTACCGTGCCACTGACTATTCGATTATCTGGGAGACGCTCGAGCACGGATTGCCCGATCTCATCCGCTCCATCCGGCACTGACCTGCTCGAGGCCGCCAGCGGGCAGACCCCTTTCGCGCGCGAGGTGGGCGAACGGTTGGCTGCCGGGTTCGCGTGGGGCGCGATGCGGGACGTGCGCCGCTAGCCTGAGTCAGTGCATTCAGGACTCGCTGTTCTCACGATCATTCTCCCGCTCGCTCTGTTGCTGATGGCGGTCGTTTCGCAACTGGGTGGCACGGGGCGCCTTCCGCGCAACGGGTTGCTCGGGCTGCGCATCCCCTCCACGATGGCGAGCGATGAGGCGTGGAAGGCCGGTCATCACGCCGCCACGCTGCCGGCCTGGTGTGGCTTCGCAGCCGCGACCATCGTGGCGATTGTGTGCTGGACGTTGGCCCGGTCGACCATGGGGATGGATGTCTGCACCGTCATCGCGGGTGTCATCTTTGTCGTGACGGTGGTGTGGTCGTTGATCGCCGCGAGCCGCGGCGCTCGAGTGCGCTAGCTCACCACTCGCCGCACCAACGGCACACCCGGGCGATAGGCGAGGTGCGAGGCGCTCGGCGCATCGAGTAGGGCGAGTCCGCCGGTCGCTCCCACGCGCAGGTGGCCGACGTCGTCACGCCGCAGCGCGCGGGCACCGCCGACGGTAGCGGCGTGAAGTGCCTCTCGCGGCGTCATCCCCATGTCGCGAACCGCGATCGCGATGCAGAACGGGATCGACGACGTAAACGAGGAGCCGGGGTTGCAGTCGGTGGCCAGGGCGACGGTCACGCCGGCGTCTAGCAGGCGACGACCCGAGGGGTAAGGCTGCCGGGTCGAGAACTCGACGCCGGGCAGCAGGGTGGCGACGGTCTTCGATCCGGCGAGGGCAGCGACATCCTGATCGGAGAGGAAGGTGACGTGGTCGACGCTCGCGGCGTCGAGCTCGACGGCGAGTTGCACGCCCGCCGACTCGCCGAGCTGGCCCGCGTGCAGGCGTAGGCCAAGTCCACGCGCAGCACCCGCCTCGAGGATGCGGCGGCTCTGCTCGACCGTGAACGCTCCGGTCTCGCAGAAGACGTCGATCCAGCGGGCGAACGGCGCACAGGCGTCGAGCATCGGGCCGACCACCAGGTCGACATAGGCATCCGGATCGCTGGCGAACTCGACCGGGACGACGTGCGCACCCAGGAATGTCGTCTCGGGCGTCAGCTGGCGCGCCAGCCGCAGCGCGCGCTGCTCGTCGTGCACCGTCAGGCCGTAGCCGCCCTTGATCTCGACCGTCGTCGTGCCTTGGCGACGCATCTCGTCGACGATCGCCCGCGCGTTCGCCAGCAGGGTCGCGTCGTCGGCATCGCGCGTGAGCCGCACGGTCTTTCGGATGCCGCCCGCCTCATATGCCTGTCCGGCCATACGTGCCTCGAACTCGTCGGCACGGTCACCGGCGAACACGAGATGGCTGTGGCTGTCGACGAAGCCGGGGATGGCGGCGCATCCCTCCGCGTCGACTGACTCGTCGGCGGCTGGCGCGTCTGCGGCATCGCCGACCCACGCGACGACCCCCTGGTCGAACACGATCGCGGCACCGTGACGAACCGGACGGTCGGGCTCCCAGGTGGTCAGCTCCGAGATCGAGGTGACGAGAGTGGATGTCATGGCAGCACGGCTCCGATCGCGTCGGCCAGCGTGGCCCCGACATCGCCCGCGCGGTGTGCCCCGCCGGTCACGACGCGCTCGCCCGCGACGACGACGTCGGTGACATCGGCGGCGGATGCGGCCAGCCAGAGCTGATCGAGGGCAGCACCCGCGGTGCGTGGCGAGCCCAGGCGCAGCGTGACCAGGTCGCACTCGGCACCGACGACCAGGCCGCCGTGCCAGCCGAGCGAGCGGTAGCCGTCGGTGGTGGCCGCGGTGATGAGTTCGACGGGAGAGAACACCCCGCGCCGACCGGATTGCAGGCGTTCGCCACCTTCGAGCGCGCGCAGCTCGTCGAAGGGGTCGACGACGACGTGCTGATCGCTGCCGATCGTGAGAGTGGCGCCGGCCTGATGCAGCGCGTGCGCCGGGCCGATGCCGTCGCCGAGGTCGCGCTCGGTGGTCGGGCAGATGCACGCGAACGATCCCGAGAGATCGGTGATGTCGGTGGGCGAGAGGTGGGTGGCGTGAACCGCGGTGAACCGCGAGCCGAGCGCTCCCGCGTCGCGGAGCACGGCCACCGGCGAGCGTCCGAATGCCGCCTCGACCTGGAGGTTCTCGTCCGGCTGCTCCGAGACATGGGCGTGCAGCGGCTCGGCGCCGGTTGCCTCGACGACGCGCGCCACATCGT
>JBDUBG010000090.1:0-3294 GCA_040004215.1 Pseudolysinimonas sp.
GCACTCCGAACGCAGCAGCCTGCGCCGCGGCCCTCGGCAGGTCGAGATCGGCGACGAATCGCACCTCGACGTCTGGGAACCGGATCAGGTTCTCGAGGTACTGGCTCGAGATGAACCCGGCGCCGATCAGGCCGACGCCAACGCGGCCGCTCATTCCGAGGCCGGAATGTCGTTGGATCGTAGCCACGCCAGCGACTGCGCGATGCCGTCGAACACATCGCCCGAGTACGCGTCGAACTCGACGACACGCAGAGCGTGCGGAGCCGCTCGCAGAATGGCTGCGACATCGACATCGCCCTGACCAGCAGGCGTCTGGTTCTCGAAGGCGGCTCTCAACGCGTCTGGCACGACCAGGGCGCTGTCACTGCTCGGCAATGCGGTCGCGATGTCTCCGCTGACTGCGCCGTCTTTGATGTGCAGCGCCTGCACCCGTGAACCCAGCGAGCGCAGCAGCGCAGGAACATCAGCACCCCCGACAGTCGCCCAGAAGGTGTCGACCTCGAGAACGACGTCGGGCCCGAGAAGCTCGACGAAGTACTCGTAGGCTGGGCGCCCGTCGATCTGGTTCGTGAACTCCCATTGGTGGTTGTGGTATCCGAAGCGCAGACCTCGCGTGGCTGCGTCTGCCGCCAGCTCATTGACGCGCTCGGCAATAGCTCGCACGTCGCCGGCACTCTGCCAACGGTCCGTCGGAATGAACGGGTCGATCACCATGGCGATCCCGAGCTCGGCAGCCGCGTCGAAGATCGGGGAGGGATCGGCGGCATCGATCACGGCGGCGTGCCCAGACGGCGCGGTCAGGCCGGTTGCCGCGAACGCCCGCCGGTAGTCCGCGACCCGGTTCTGGAACGCGTAGGGCTCCACCCGCGTGAACCCGATCTCGGCAACGCGGGCCACCGCGCGATCGAGATCTTCGTCGATGGCGTCTCGGACTGAGTACAGCTGAACTGACGGCTCGGACATACCCGGAATCTTACAAAGGAAGAATCTCGGCCGACTACACCGAGCGCTGATACGCGCGGAACGCCAGCGTCGCGAGCGCGGTCATCACGACGGTGAGACCGGCGAGCAGCCCGAGTTGCGTCCAGATTGTCGCCCAATCCGGCGCCGTGGTGAGAGCCTGGCGCCCGGCAACCACGGCCCACTCGACCGGGTTGAACCGCGCCACGTTGCCCACCCAGGCGGGTGCGAGCGTGGTGTCCATAATCGCCGAGCTGAGGAACATCAGCGGGAACGAGATCAACTGCGAGATGGCGATCAGCGCCGTCTGTTGCTTGGCGAGCAAAGCGATCGCGTCCGAGAACGCCGCAAACACGAAAGTCAGCAGCACCGCCGAAAGCAGCAGGATCAGGATGCCACCAGCTCCGCCGTCGAAACGAGCGCCGGCCAACCACGCGACCCCGAGCACGACGAGGGTCTGGATGACGGTGAGCACCGCCTGGTAGAGCATGGTTGCGACGATCAAGCCGCCGCGGCTGGTCGGTGACGTGAGGAAGCGGTCCATGACCCCGCGATCCATGTCCTGGATGTAGGTGGTGCCCGCCCATGCGCTGCCGAACAGCGCCATCATCATGACGATGCCCGGGGTCAGGAAGGTCAGGTAGTTGTCGCCCCCCGTGAATCCGGGGATCGTGACGACCGACGTGAACAGCTGGCCGAACAGCAGCAGCCAGATGATCGGCTGGACGAGGTTGATGATCAGGTAGGCAGGGTTGCGTGCGAAGGCGCGCAGTTGGCGTGCAGTGAGCAGGCCGGTGTGGACGATCGGCGCGGTGACGGTGGTCATGCTGATGCTCCCTGTGAGGTGATTGCTTGTGACGTGGTTGCCTGTGACGTGGTTGCTTCTGACGTTGCGGCCGAATAGCTGCGGCCGGTGTGGCGCAGGTAGACGTCGTCGAGGCTGGGCCTCGCGACTGTTGCGGACGCCACGGCGAGCCGCGCGTCATCGAGGGCAGCCAGCACCTGCGGCAGGGTGCCGGCGCCGGAGGCGGCTCGGCTGCGCAGCACACGACCATCGACCAGCACCTCGTCGAGGCCGGGCAGGCGTTCGAGCAGGCGAAGCCCCTCGGCAGCATCCTCGCCGGATACCAGCTCGACGATCACGGCGTCGCCGTTCAGGCCGTCTTTGAGTTGCTCGGGCGAGCCGGTCACCACGACGCGGCCGTGGTCGACGATGGCCAGTCGGCTGGCGAGGCGGTCGGCCTCCTCGAGGTAGTGGGTGGTGAGTAGCACGGTCATGCGCTCGACCTTCGCCATCGCCTCGAGCTCGCTCCACATGTCGGCACGTGCCTCGGGGTCGAGCCCGGTGGTCGGCTCGTCGAGAAAGAGCACCTGAGGGCGGTTCATCAGGCCGATCGCGACATCCAGCTTGCGGGCCATGCCGCCCGAGTAGGTCTTGACCAGACGGTCCGCGGCGTCGGCGAGCGAGAAGCGGCTCAGCAGGTCGGTCGCCCGAGCGCGGGCGTCGCGGCCGCTCATCCCCTGCAAGCGACCGGCCAGCACGAGGTTCTCGCGGCCGGTGTCCATCGGGTCGGCGACCGCCTTCTGAGCGACGAAGCCGATGACGCGACGGACCTTCTCGGGATGCCGCGCCACATCGATGCCCGCGACCTCTGCGGTGCCGGACTCGGCGCGCGACAGGGTTGACAGGATCTTGACGGTAGTCGACTTGCCCGCCCCGTTCGGCCCGAGCAGGCCGAAGATCGTGCCAGCCTCAACCTCGATGCTCAGGTCGTCGAGGGCCTGAACTCGAGGCGCCTTACGGCCGCCTGGATAGCTCTTGCGCAGGTCGCGGGCCGAAATGCCCACGTCATTGGATGCCATGAAATGCTCCTCTTCTTCTACAGTCGAGGAGAGCCTCGACCACTGTTTGCGCAGTCCCGTTTGACGGGAGACGTCGGGTTCAGGTGGCTCGGATGTTGACGCATCCGGGCCACCACTGTGTTACTTGGTCTGCTTGGCCGCCCCGAAGAGCATTCGGTTCAGCACCAGGAAGAACACCAGCACGCCGGCCACCAGTGCCAGCCACGACCAGACGAAGCCGACCGCGATGCTGAGCACGACGAACAGGGCGATCGCCGCAATCCAGATGATCACCGTGTAGATGCCGAAGCGCGCCGCGGCCACCGGGTCTTGCGAGAAGCGATCCTCGACCTCGTACTGCCGGTTCTGAGCGAGGGCCCACGGCTTGAGGCGATTGGTTTGGGTGACGCCGAGCGCGATGAATGCCATCGTGGCGGCGAGCGTCAGGATGATGCCGGCCGCGAGCAGGCCGAGCGGCGGACGGTGCCAAAG
>JBDUBG010000425.1:0-3288 GCA_040004215.1 Pseudolysinimonas sp.
GCTGCTGGCTGTAGATCGGCCACTCGCGGTTGTAGAGGTTGAAGACCGGCAGCGCTGAGATCAGGTCTTGGTGGGCGTCGAAGAACGACTCGATCGTTCCCACGTCGCGCCAGTAGAAGCGGTCGCGTTCTGTGGCACCCGGCACGTCGTTGCGGTTCAGGTCGTAGACGCCCGCCTCACCGCGCGCAACGAAGTCAGGCACGATGTCACCGCCCATGTCGTGGTTGGAGTCTGCGCGTTCCCCGTCGCGTTGCACGGCATCGATGAGCACATCGGCATCGAAAACGTAGTTGCCCATCGAGGCGAGGACCTCGCCGGGGGAGTCGGCAAGGCCAACTGCGTTCTTCGGCTTCTCGCGGAACGCTGCGATCTTTTCGGAGTTCTTGGGATCGAGCTCAATCACACCAAACTGATCGGCCAACTCAATCGGCTGACGGATCGCCGCAACGGTGACGCCCATGCCGGAAGCGATATGCGCGTTGATCATCGCGGTGAAGTCCATGCGATACACGTGATCAGCTCCCACCACCACCACGATGTCTGGCTTCTCGTCGCGCAGCAGGTTCAGGCTCTGCAGAATCGCGTCGGCCGAACCGCTGAACCAACGCTTGCCGAGACGCTGCTGCGCAGGTACCGACGCGACGTACGCACCCAGCATCCCTGGCAGCAGCCAGGTGGTCGACACGTGCCGGTCGAGCGAGTGCGACTTGTATTGGGTGAGCACCACGATTTGCCGCAGCCCCGAGTTGACCAGGTTCGACAGAGCAAAGTCGATCAAGCGATAGACACCGCCGAACGGCACTGCCGGCTTCGCGCGATCGGCGGTCAGCGGCATGAGCCGCTTGCCCTCTCCGCCAGCGAGGACGATGCCGAAGATCTTCTTCGATGACATGAGCCAACAGTATGCGAGACGACGGGCGCGCGGCCAGGGCGCGCTGCAGTGCGGCGCTGAGATAACGTCGCAGGATGCGAGTTGACATCCTGAGCCGCGAATACCCGCCAGAGGTCTACGGCGGGGCTGGCGTTCACGTAGCGGAACTGGTCAACGCATTGCGCCCAACTACCGACGTGGTGGTGCGTGCCTTCGGCCTCCCGCGAGATGAGCCCGGGGTGTTCTCGTACCTGGTTCCCGCCCAACTGACCAGCGCGAACCCCGCTCTGGCGACGCTCGGTGTCGACCTCCAGATGGCCGAAGACGTGGCGGGCGCCGACCTCGTGCACTCGCACACCTGGTACGCGAACGGCGCTGGCCACCTGGCAAAGTTGCTGCACGGCATCCCGCACGTCGTCACGGCGCACAGCCTCGAGCCGCTGCGTCCGTGGAAGGCCGAGCAACTCGGCGGCGGCTATCGGGTATCGAGCTGGATTGAGAAGACCGCGTTCGAGGCGGCGGATGCCGTCATCGCCGTCAGCGCCGGGATGGCATCCGACATCATGCGCAGCTACCCCTCGATCGATCCGGAGCGAGTGCGAGTCGTTCACAATGGCATCGACCTAGATCGCTGGCACCGCATCGACGAGCCGGAGTTGGTTCGTGGGCTGGGCATCGACCCGGATCGTCCCAGCGTGGTCTTCGTCGGCCGCATCACCCGCCAGAAGGGCCTGCCGTACCTGCTAGAGGCCGCCAAGCGCCTGCCAGCAGAGGTGCAGCTCGTGCTGTGCGCTGGCGCACCAGACACGCCCGAGATCCTTGCAGAGGTGCGTGCGGGAGTTGAGGCGCTCCAAGCCGACCGCAGCGGCGTGGTCTGGATCGATCGGCTGCTGAGCCAGCATGAGCTCGCCGCCGTGTTGTCGAGCGCGACGACCTTCGTCTGTCCCTCGATCTACGAGCCGCTCGGCATCGTCAACCTCGAGGCGATGGCGTGCGGAGTTCCCGTCGTCGGAACCGCGACCGGCGGCATCCCCGAGGTAGTCGCCGACCACCTCACCGGGCGGCTGGTGCCGATCGAGCAGTTGCAGGATGGCACCGGCACCCCGGTCGATCCCGAGCGGTTCATCGCCGACTTAGCAGCCACTCTGACCGAAGTCGTCTCGGATCCGGCAGCGGCACGCATCATGGGAGAGGCAGGTCGACTGCGCGCCCGCTCCGAGTTCAGTTGGGACAGCATTGCCGCGCACACCCGCGCGATTTATGCCGAACTGCTTGCCTAGCCTGCTCAGCGAGCCTGCTGGCCTAGTCTGAGAGCATCATGTCGGGCGTGCTGGAACTCTCTCATCTCACCGTCGTCCGGGGCGGCAACCACATCCTCGACTCGGTGACGTGGACCGTTCTGCCCTCTGAGCGCTGGGTGATCCTCGGCCCGAACGGCGCCGGCAAGACCACCTTGCTGCAGATAGCCTCTGCCACGATGCATCCCAGTTCCGGCACGGCCAAGATTCTGGGTGAGAAACTCGGCAAGGTCGACGTGTTCGACTTGCGGACGCGCGTCGGGTTCGCTTCGACGTCACTGGGTCGACGCATCCCTGCCAATGAGGCGGTGCTGGATGCGGTGATGACCGCCGCGTACTCAGTCACGGGGAGGTGGAACGAGGAGTACGACGACATTGACCTGCGGCGTGCACAGCGCGTGTTGGAGGAGTGGAAGCTCGGGCATCTTGCCGGTCGCCTGTTCGGAACCCTCAGTGACGGTGAGCAGAAGCGAGTTCAGATCGCACGCGCGGTGATGACCGACCCCGAGCTTCTGTTGCTCGATGAGCCCGCCGCGAGCCTGGATCTCGGCTCACGCGAAGAACTGCTGCAGTTGCTCGGCGCCTATGCGAGCGAGCCAGAGTCACCTGCCATGGTGATGGTCACTCACCACGTCGAAGAGATCCCAGCCGGTTTCAGCCACGCCTTGCTGCTTCAGGATGGCAAGGTTGCGGCAGCCGGCCCGATCGCCGAGATCATCACGGGCGAGCAACTCAGCGAGGTGTTTGGCCTTGAACTCGTCGTCTCGACCAGCGAGAACGGGCGCTATGCGGCTCGTGCCGCTGGGTAACGCCGCCGCTCTCTGCTAAAGTCAGTCCTTGGCCGTTCGGCCCACAAACTTTTCGTTCTGCATCTTCCAACACACTCACCGAGGTTCACTATGAAGTCTGAGATCCACCCCACATACGCGCCGATCGTGTTCCGCGATTTGGCCAGTGGCGAGACATTCCTCACTCGTTCCACCGCGACGAGCGAGAAGACCATCGAGTTGGATGGCGCGACCTACCCGGTGATCGACGTCGAGATCTCGTCGGCCTCTCACCCCTTCTACACGGGCAAGCAGCGCATCCTCGACAGCGCAGGTCGCGTCGAGAAGTTCA
>JBDUBG010000408.1:0-3284 GCA_040004215.1 Pseudolysinimonas sp.
CAGCACCGGCAGCGCCGCAATCCAGCGGTCATTGCGACGCAGCCGGTTGACCCCGGTGGTGCCGCGGGTGATGCGTCCGCGGGGCGTTGACGCGCCGAGTGGAGAAGGGCGAGACCCTGCCGGGCGGGCCATCAGGCCGTGACCGCGGCGAGGACTCGGGTGGCGAGAGCCGCGACATCCACCGCGATGCTGGTGTCGACTCGGACCGGGTTCTCGGTGACCGGCCGGGCGTCGTTCCAGAAGCCGGGCCGCCACGACTCGTGCATCTCGTGCCGGGATGGCTCGCGGCGGTCGTAACGCTCGTGGGCGAGCGCCTCGGGGACGTCGCACCAGACCTCGACGACGCGCGGCTCGCCCATCACGGCGAGGCCGCTCTCGAGAAAGGGTCGGTCGCGAGTCGAGAGCCACAGGGAGTCGAGCACCACGCCGCCCTCGATCGCTCCCGCGAGCGCATACATCGAGTCGAGCGCGAGCCCGCCGAGGCGTGGGCTCGACACCTGGGGCCAGACGAGCTCGGCGAACGCCTCCTTGAGCACGTCTTTCGAGATCAACACCCAGCCGAGCTCGGCAGCGAGCTGCTCCCCGAGAGTCGTTTTGCCCGACGCGGGGAGCCCATTGATCAGCACCACTCGGTCGGCCACGTCTCCCATTCTGACGCGGCCAAGCTGCCGTGTCGTGCTCGATAGGCTGGAAAGATGACCCACACGTTGATCCTGCTGCGCCACGGCAACTCGGACTGGAACACCAAGAACCTGTTCACCGGGTGGGTCGACGTCGATCTCAGCGAGCAGGGTCGGGGTGAGGCGCAACGCGCGGGGGAGTTGATCCGCGACACGGGCCTTCTGCCCGACGTTCAGTACACCTCGCTGCTCAAGCGGGCCATCCACACTGCCGATATTGCGCTCGCAGAGGCTGACCTCGATTGGCTGCCGGTGAAGCGCAGTTGGCGCTTGAACGAACGTCACTACGGCGCCTTGCAAGGCAAAGACAAGGCGCAGACTCTTGCCGAGTTCGGCGAAGAGCAGTTCATGACCTGGCGTCGCAGCTTCGATGTGCCGCCGCCGCCACTCGATGACGACAGCGAATTCTCGCAGGCACACGATCGCCGCTACGCCGACCTGGGTGCCGATCTGCCACGCACCGAATCGCTCAAGCTGGTGATCGACAGGATGCTGCCCTACTGGCACTCCGATATCACAGTGGATCTCGCGGCCGGCAAGACCGTGCTGGTCACGGCCCACGGCAACTCACTCCGCGCGCTCGTCAAGCACCTCGACGGCATCTCGGATGACGCGATCGCCGAGCTCAACATTCCTACCGGCATTCCGTTGGTCTACGAGCTCGACGACAGCTTCATGCCGACTGGTCCCGGACGTTACCTTGACCCGGATGCCGCAGCTGCCGGCGCCGCGGCAGTCGCGAGCCAGGGCAAGTAGGGCCTACGCGTCCTGCGGCACCCAATCGCCGGTGGCGAGGTACTGCACCTTCTTGGCGATCGAGACCGCGTGATCGGCGAAACGCTCGTGGTAGCGCGAGGCGAGGGTGGCATCCACCGTGTCGACGGCTCCGCCCTTCCAGGTCTCACCGAGCACCTTGTCGAACACGCTGAGGTGCAGTGCGTCGACCTTGTCGTCTTCATTGCGAATGTCTTCGGCGATCGCGACATCTTCGGTGCGGAGCAGTTCAGTGAGCTTCTTGGCAATCTCGACATCGAGCGCCCCCATCTCGCGGAAGGTGCTGCGCAGACCCTTCGGCACCACCTTCTCGGGAAAGCGGTAGCGAGCCAGTTGTGCGATGTGCTCGGCCATGTCGCCCATGCGCTCGAGTGAGGCGCTGATGCGCAACGCACTGACGACAATCCGCAGATCGCGGGCGACCGGCTGCTGGCGGGCAAGGATCTGGATGGCGAGCTCGTCGAGCTCGAAGGCCAGCTCGTCGATCTTCTGGTCGTCGGCGATGACTGTCTCGGCGAGCGCCACGTTGGACTCATTGAACGACTGAGTCGCGCGCTCGATCGAGTCGGCAACGAGTGTCGAGATCTCGACTAGGCGGTCCTGCACCTCTCGCAGCTCCTGCTGGAACACCTCGCGCATGCCGAATCCCTTCGCTGTCGGACACGATGAATCGCTCCGGTCGTGGGCCACGTTGCACCGATCAGGTGAACGGACAGTGACCGGAGGCTGAACTTCCTGCCACATCGCCTGTGATCGGCTGATTTTCCACCAATCCCGCAAGCGGTGCGCCCTAATCTAGTCGCATGGACCCGGCGCATTGGCTTGTGCCCGCCGCCCTCGCCTTCGGCTTGGTGGTCGGTGTGGGCGTCTCGGTCGCGATCATGGCGGCGCATCGGCGCGGTCGGAGTGCTGTCGCTGTCGTCACGCCGACGGTGCCGGATGGCGTCGAAGAGGTCATCGAATCCCTCGAGTCTGCGGGGGTGGTGATCGACTCGTCGAACAACGTGCTCTCGGCATCGACTGCCGCGCTCGCGTACGGGTTGGTGTGGAACCAGGCGCTCGTGCACCCCGAGTTGGTCAGCCTCGTCGATCGGGTGCGCCGCGATGGCGTCCCGGTGAGCAAAGAAGTGAACCTCGCGCATACTTCGTTCGGCGCAAATCAGTTGCACCTTCACGTGCGGGTGGCTCGACTCGGCAGCCGGTTTGTGCTGCTGCTTGCCGATGACCGCACAGAGTCATTCCGACTGGATGAGGTGCGCCGCGACTTCGTCGCCAACATCAGCCACGAGCTCAAGACTCCGATCGGCGCGATCAGCCTGCTGGCCGAGGCCATGGAGGCCGCGTCTGACGAGCCGGTCGAGGTGAAACGCTTTGCGAACAGGCTGACCATTGAAGCCGATCGACTGGCACGTCTCACGCACGAAATCATCGAGCTCAGTCGGCTGCAGTCGGCAGAGCCGCTGGCCTCTGCCGACAAGATCGATATCGATTCGGTGGTGGCGCAGGCCGTTGACCGCAATCGGGTTGCTGCCGAATCGCATCGCATCTCGCTGGTCAGCGGCGGGGATTCCGGGGCAGAGGTCTACGGCGACGAGCAGTTGCTCGTGACCGCCGTGCACAACCTGATCGTCAACGCGATCCAGTATTCGCCCGACGGGTTCCGCGTCGGGATCGGCGTGACCAACTCGGAGGGGGTCGTCGAGATTGCGGTGACAGACCAGGGGGTCGGAATCCCCGAAGGCGAGCGCGACCGGGTGTTCGAGCGCTTCTTCCGCGTCGACAACGCGCGCAGTCGTCACACCGGCGGCACCGGTCTCGGCCTGAGCATCG